>NZ_JBIPJE010000039.1:0-163380 GCF_044005875.1 Pseudoalteromonas sp. XMcav1-K
AAAAGGCGAAAATGAACTTGCGTTAGAAGCCGAAGTGAGCCGTTTAAAAGCAGAGAACCGCAGTTATCGTAAGCGTTTAAGTAATTTGCTACAAAGCGCAGATAACCAAGGTGGCAGCTATTTAAAAGTACATTTTGTTGGGCGCATTTTTGTCCATGCGCTTAAATCAAGCTTTGCCGATTGGCAGCAAACCGAAAAAGGCAAAGCGTTTCAAAATAAAGATTTTTACAGCTTATTTCCACGCGTATTGTATCGCGGATTATTGAAAGAATTAGAGTTGCTTATTGGTCAAAGCGACTATTCTCGGATCAACCAAACTCTTTCTAATTATGTATATCAAACCAAAGGCGTACCTGTAGAAAACTGGCCTGATGAAGACCCAATTTATAACACACGACTCATAAACCAAAAGCAAAATGAACTATTGTTTACGCTTCGCACTCATCACGATAAGCGAAAGAACTTTGCTAATTACCTTGAGAAAAAGCTCGAAAAAACCGGTTTTACCCCAATGCATGGTCGGTTATTGGTTAATTTAATTCAGCATGCCACCGACAAACAGGCACTTGACCAAAGGCAATGATACTCAAAACCAAACGTACACTGATTGACGTGCCAAACAGTGATGATACTGAATCACTGCTCTCGTTTATTACCGAGAACAAAGCACACTTAGCACCGTGGGAGCCAACGCGCGATAAGCACTATTACACTAAAGTGAATGTGCAGAATCTAACTAATGGTTATCAAACGCACCTTAATAATCAAAGTGCGTATCATTTTGCCGCTTTTGATTTTGAGCGCCGCGAAATAATGGCAATGTGTAATTTTACTAATGTGGTGCGTGGGCCATTTCAAGCGTGCTATCTAGGTTATTGTGTTGCTGAAAAATATCAAGGGCAGGGCATTATGACTGAGGTAGTAGAGGCTGGGCTCGATTATGTCTTTAACGAGTTAAAGTTGCACCGTGTGATGGCAAATTATATGCCACATAATACAAAAAGTGCCCAGTTATTAACGCGTTTAGGTTTTGAAAAAGAAGGGCTGGCTAAACGCTATCTAAAAATAAGCGGCACATGGCAAGATCACGTTCTGACCGCCAAAATTAATCCTCACTTTATTGATGACTAAAGTTTACTTCCAAGGTGTTGCGGGGGCTTTTAGGTAATGGGTTATTAAATAACCCCATGGCAGAACGAGTGGTGTAAGAATCACCCCCATAGCACACGCAAGTACAAGCTCTTGTGCGTATTCATCTAGAGAGTGATTTAAATACATAGGTAAGGCATAAACTAAAAGCCAAAATACTTTCCAAACAAGCTCCAGTAAAAGTACTGGTAACATTTTAAGTGGGTACTTTACGCCGATCAGTGAGAGAAGACAAAACCCCATTAATATGGCATTTATAACAGTGTCTGAATCGGCAGATTGACCTGAACCAGAAACTATATCGGGCAAAGTGGTGACACCTAAACCAAACGCAATAAATGCATACATTACCCTTAACAGGAAAATTCTAACTTTACCGACTTCATCCATAATTTTAGTTTCCTAGTTTTTTATGCCGAATTTAGGTTACTTAATATCGTTATCTCAGTTTTATTTGTAACAGATATTTTATAATAGAACCATTACAGTTCTTGTGTAATTGGTTTAATTATAACAACAACGAAAATAGTAAAATTAACGCCTTGTTCCTTAAACTTACAAACCAGATAAAACATTCACCCACCTTAAAGCACTATGATTTTAAAAGTGTTTATGATTAAGATGGGGCAACAATCAAAAAAGGGACAAATCATGTTGAAACAAATTATAGGCGGTACTTTATTGTTATCAGCCGCGCAACTTTGGGCTAACACCTTTACACTTACCAGTAATGATATTGCGAACGGTGAAATGCTTTCAACTAAGCATGTTTTTAATGGCTTTGGTTGTGAAGGGGAAAATATCTCGCCGCATTTAGCGTGGAGCGGTGCACCTAAAGAAACCAAAGCGTTTGCTGTTTTTGCCTATGATCCTGATGCGCCAACTGGCAGCGGCTGGTGGCATTGGCAGGTTACAGATCTACCCGCGAACACTTCTGAACTAGCTGCTGGTGCGGGCAATAGTTCAAGTTCAAAACTGCCAGAAGGTGCAGTACAAATTAATAACGATTTTGGGGTAAATGGCTTTGGTGGCGCGTGTCCACCAAAAGGGCATGGTATTCATCGTTATCAATTTACGGTGTTTGCGTTAGCAAAGCCGCTTGGTTTAAAAGAAAATACCAAAAGCGCGGTGGCAGGGTATATGGTAAATGCCAATACACTAGCAAAAGCAACAATTGAGGCGGTGTATAAACGCGAATAACTTTGTTAAGTTGTTAAGTAAAAAGCCAGCATGTGAATGCTGGCTATTTTTGTTTTGACTGTAAAAAACAAAGATGCTTACGCTGTTTTAGCCGTTTGTTCAGTTGCAAGCTGCTCTGTAATAAATGCTGGGCGTTTTAATTTATCCATAATGAGGTAAAGTAAAAATACCACAACAGCAATGGCGCTACACACTAAAAACAAGGTGCGACCGTCAAACATATCAAGCAGTAAACCACCGCCAATAGGCGCAAAGGCATAGCCTAAATCGTAAAATGCGGTTGCGCCAAAATATGCACCGCGCAGGTTAGTTGGTGCAATGCGGTCAACATGTACGCTCATAGTTGGAAATAAAATGGCCTCAGCAAGGCTCATAATTACTACCGCACCTAACCAACCTGCAAAAAAGGTAAGTGGATTAAAAGCAAACCAGATCTGCGAGATGATAAGTAGTACCAAGCCAAAGCGAATACGTACTAAAATTGGCCGCGACGCCATTAGTTTAAGCAGTAAAAATTGGCAGGTAATGATCACTAACGCGTTGGTAAAGATCATTGATGAAATAAGTTCGAGCAAGTTATTTGCGCCTGCACGGGTGAGGTATTGCACCAGTGAACTATCCATTTGACCATAAATAAAAAAGCACAAAATGTTTGCCAAAATAAGGCACTGTAATAGCTTATCTTGGACTAATACGCTAAAGGTTTGTTTAAAGCCTGTTTTTGTTTCGGGTGATTTAGGCGTTTCGGAGTTTGGCGCACTTTGTGCGTTATCTATATCCACTTTTGATTGGATTTTATCATGATGTTTAAACCCCCAGGTTAGTAACACAAGTAAAAAGGCAAAGGCGTAAACAGTAATAAAAAAGCTCGATTGCTCGCCAGTTAAGCCAAGCCAAACCCCTAGCATTGGGCCTACCGCACAACCAACATTAACTGCAAAATAGAGCGATTGCATCGCAAGTTCGCGAGTTGCTTTTTCTGGAATAATATCGCCGATTAAAGCCGATGCCAGCGGCCGCCAAAGTGAAGTGGCAATAGAGCAGAGCGTTATCACAATGGTAAACATTAAGATTGTGTCGGCGATGGCAAGTAAACTAAACGAGACAATATAAAGCACACCTGTGGCGTACATCATAGGCTTGCGACCAAGTTTATCTGAAAGGGTGCTGCCAACAAAACTGACAAACACCGAAATAACCGCAGCGAGCGACAATACCGAGCCGACTTCGGTTGCTGAAAGGGCAAACTTTTTATACAGAATCACTGCCAAAAATGGCCACACCATATAAAAGCTACCGCGCGTTATAAATGAGCCAAATAACATAATCCACATTAATGGCGGAAACTGCTTTAAGCGAGAAGTTGAAATATCACTGTTCATTATTTTGTTCTTATTGCTGTGAAAAATGGCATGCTAAAACCTCAAGTTTGGTTTAGGTCAAGCCGGTTTTTAATAAACCTTGCATTATTGTGCTGGTTATATTTAACGCGCAGGCTTATTGTTTCGCTCGAGCTCAGTGGATAACGTAAAATTACATGGGCAATGCGCAATACTTAATAATACGTGTTTAGCGGTTGTATCGCATTGGCTTTTTTTGAATAAAAAAACGTCAGCGGGTTAGTAGTAATACGTAGCGTAATTTACTGTGCTTGTTCCTTATTTTCTTGTAAGGTAGAAATTGAAAAATGCTTGTAAAGTGAGCATTTAATCTTGGTTAGTTACAAAAATGGTGTTTATTTTTGGATGTTAAACATCTGCCCATGCTGGCTTTTCGTAATCAAGGTTTGCTGTGTGAGTGCTTTTAAGAAACAAATTCAACTTATACTTCAATAATCTACAAGGAGAAGTAATGAAATTACCATTAGTCAGTGTGTTAGCTGGGCTACTTTCGTTGTCAGCCCATGCGAAAGACCCAAACGTTCTCGCCATTATGGTGGATGATGTGGCGCAGGTTTCTTTAAGTGCCTATTCACATGGCATGACCTACAACACCCCCAATATCGACCGAATTGCCAACGAAGGTGCCTTATTTACCGACCATTATGCCCAGCCAAGTTGTACCGCAGGGCGTGCTGCGTTTTTAATGGGGCAGTTACCAGTGCGCACAGGGCTGACAACTGTGGGTCAGCCCGGCAACCCTTTGGGCATTAAAGAAGCCGACCCAACGATTGCTGAGTTTTTAAAAGACAAAGGCTACATGACAGCGCAATTTGGTAAAAACCATTTAGGCGACCTTGATGAACACTTGCCAACGCGCCATGGTTTTGATGAGTTTTATGGCAATTTGTATCATCTGAATGTGTCAGAAGAGCCAGAGCAGGAAGATTACCCAAAAACTAAAGAGTTTAAGAAAAAATTTGGCCCGCGCGGTGTGATTGAAGCCTATGCAGATGGCCGCATCATTGATACAGGCCCGCTAACGCGTAAACGCATGGAAACATTTGATGAAGAAGTGTTGGCGCGTAGCCTAGATTTTATGGAGCGCGCGGTTAAAGCAGATAAACCTTTCTTTATTTGGCATGCGCCAAGCCGTATGCATGTTTACACCCGCTTGAAACCAGAGAGCCGTCATCTTGCGACTCATATTAGTTCTGAAGAAGATGTCTTTGGTAGTGGTTTATTAGAGCACGATGGTCATGTAGGGCAGCTTCTCGATAAACTCGATGAGCTAAAAATTGCCGACAATACGATTGTAATCTACACCACAGACAATGGACCTGAGCAAAGTTCATGGCCTGATGCGGGTACAACCAAATTCCGCGGCGAAAAAATGACGACATGGGAAGGCGGTGTGCGTGTGCCGTTTATGGTGCGTTGGCCGAAAAAAATTCCAGCAGGGTTAAAGCTGAATGGTATTTCTTCACATGAAGATGTATTTCCAACTATTGCTGCAGCAGTGGGTGAGAAAAACTTACGTAAAGCAATGGAAAAAGAGTTTAAAGTATATATCGATGGTGAAAACAACCTTGATTATTGGCGTGGCAAAAGCAAGAAATCTGCACGTAATCACTTCTTTTATTATTACGAGTCGCAGTTAACTGCAATTCGTGTTGGCCCTTGGAAAATGCACTTTGCATCAAAACCAGGTGGTCGTTATTACCAAGATTTGGTTACCCATACCATGCCTAAATTGTTTAACTTACGTAAAGACCCAATGGAACATTACGATGGCGTAACAGGCTTTCATCAAATCATGAAAAAGAGTTGGGTATTTCAACCTGCAATTGCGATGCTAACGGAGCATATTAAAACATTTGAAAAGTTCCCACCGCGCCAAGAAGCAGCGTCGCTAAATATTAATGAAGCGATTAAAAAAGCAAAATCGGTATCGACAACACGATAATTAAATAAACCCACTTGGCGTTTGCTAAGTGGGTTTACCTTTTCGATATAATCGGAATGCGTAAGTCTAGCGTGCCGTAAAAGTGACGGTTAGCAGTTATTGTTACGCCTTTTCATAACCGGCAATAATTGTGGTATGCGCAACAGAAGAATCAAAATATTCGGCTTTTACCGCTAAGTACGAGTCGTCCGAGAAGAACCTATCAGCGCTTTGTTTTGTTGGAAACACAATGGTAAACACGCGGTTAATCGGCACATCTACTGCGGACTTTAAAACCTCAGATACCACAAAGTCGTAACCAAACCCGCCGCCATACTGCTTAAGTATGGGCGTCATCGCATTTCGATACTGCGTATATATTTGGTTGTTAGTTACTTCTAATCCAACTAAATACTCGAACATCTAATAACTCCTTTTGCTATGGGCTGATAAAAAATACGCGAATATCAAAGTTGATGTTGGATAGTTACAATGCGTATGTGTACGGGTTCCATCGCAGGTACTGTGTATTTTTCACGTTTCATTAAGGTAAGTGCACTTTGCCAGTCTGCAATATTATTATTGTGAATACCGCTAATCAGCTTTGCTGTAATTTCTGTTGGTGTTGTGAACGGTGGGTTACTTTCAACTGTGGCAATAAAGCTGTCGAGATCGCTTTTGTCTTGGCTGTTCACCGTAATTTTAATGGCTTTTTCGTCGTTTGATTCGTAATACTCAAACCCCGATTTACTGCGAATAATCACTGCATTGCGATTTTTAATTTTTATCGCACCAATCACATCTTCTGGCATCATAAACGACTTAATTGTCAGTAATGTTGACCATGAAACTTGTTCATTTAAGTTTTTACGTAAGTCCTTTGGAGAGCTAGTGTCATAGTTGCATTTAATGCTTTCTGGTGACAAATCGAGCGATTCTTTTAACACAGTCACTATATCTGGCTGTTTAGTCACGTCGGTATGTTGTTGGTGGGTTTTGTGGGCGTATAGGTCGACTTTTTGCCATGTGTTTGCTTTTTCTTCCTCAGCGTAGTTGAACACTAACAATGGATGCACCCCCAATAGGTCAACGGTAACTTGTTTATCATTTTTAAGCACAACGGGCGCGCCAAAACCGTTTGCGTTTATTTGCTTAAAGGGAGTTGCCGAGCCAGCTGAGTAGTTTTGCCACGTTGTTGCAGTGTGAGGTTGCTTGTTGAAGATTTCTTTCACTTTTAAGCATTTGGTGGTTAAATCAAAGGCTAAGCTAGTGTGAGTAGTCGTCAATAACGCTAGTGCTAAGATGTAATTTCGTTTCATAAGATCCCTCTTTTGTTTGAAATGTAAGGTGATACGGCACATTTATATGTGCCGTACTAGAATTGTTTTATTTAATACGAATGTCGTTACAGACACGTGGCAAAATGTCTTCTGTTAACCCTGCAGGCAACTGCTTCAACTTGGCTTCTGAAAGCGCGTCTATATTCGTACCATTTATAATCTTGTTTATCCAAGGCGCAAAAAATGATGTTCGGCTGTAAACCTCGCTAACACCGTATTTGCCAATATTTCCGCCCTCGACGCGTGAACTAATACCATAAATAACGCCTGTATTATTCTGAAATGTGTATGCGGGGCCGCCGCTGTCACCACCACCGGATACGCCCTCAAGGGGCAGTGCGTTATCGCCTTTATCGAAGGTGAATTTTAACAGCGGACCTTGTGCCAATGTCACTGTGTTTTGTGCTTTGCGCATTTGACCTTTGTTTTCAAAATTATCAACTGTTTGACCCGTTAGCCCATTTCCTGTGCCACCGATACCAATAAACCACAGGTTTTTGTTTAACTCGTCAGATTTTGTGTTGAATGAGAAAGGCGTTACGCCTAAAACGGGTTGTTGTAATTCAATTAAGGCAATATCGTGGCTTCGCCCAGGAGTGTAATCTTTATGAACATAAACACGTTTAACCGTGTGGTTTTTTCCATTAAGGCGTATTGAGGAGTTAGGCTTCACGCAAAATGTAGCATGGGCTGCTGTTAATACCCAAGTTGGCGCTATAAGCGTGCCGTGAGCGCCGTCAAAATAAAATGTTGCTAATTGAGGTAACTCAGTGCTTGGTACTTTGTATTGTGCATCAGCAACATCGTGCCTAATGATTATTGCTTGAGCGGAAACGGATATGCTTAAAAGTAAGGTTAACAGGTATTTCATTCGCGCTCCTTGCAAGTATTGCGTTACAAACAATGATTCAAATGCCATTGTGCTTTTTACATTGTGTAAATTGCAGCAATCCCTGTGAAATTAGCTAGCTTTAATAATTTATAGTTGTACCAGATATTACAACGTACTGCTACCGCTCAACTTTATCGCTTTTGTAAGAGATTGTAAGGGTGCGTTAAAGAGCATTTTATACTTAGCAAATTCTTGCATTCGTTTACCCCTAGGGGTCTATTAAATTAAAGGCTAAGTGTTTAATTTCGGTACTTTGTTTACTGTGTTTTTATTGATCTAGAATAATCACGTAAATGTGCTCAACGGTTAAACTTGCTTCGAATTGATGATTATTGCGTCAACATTATTTGGCGTTGTAATAGACGTAAGTGAGACTAAGTATGAAGCCAACCGCACTAAGCGAGCCGTATAGTGACAAAAAAGAGCCCTTATCTAAGTTTAAATCGTTAAAATTCAAAACCTACCTTCGTTTAGAAAACAATCCTCTCGTCGAGCTTATTTCATCGCATTCCCATTCAACTGATTTTACGCATAAACGGTCGGATTATATTCGTAGACGTTTATGGATTATGTGTTTGTTTTTCGCGTTTTCGGTGCCCTTATTTGGCTTTTTTGATTTTCTAACACTCCCGCAAGCACATGCACAAACCTTACTTGTGGCGCGTATTTCGCTCTCGGTGGCACTGTTTATTATGGCTTATCGCGTAAAACGCTCGTCTTCGGTGAGTTTAATAAAACATGTGATTGCACTGTCGTTTTTGTGTCCGTCGTTGTTTTATTTGTACATTATGCTGACGTTTAACAGCCTTGATAGTGTGCCGTTAATTTTTACCATGATGCCGTATTTAACATTGGCAATGATCGGGTTATTTCCACTGACTATTCGCGGTGGTGTGATTTTAATTAGCCTGATTTTTATTCCATTTATGCTCGTACAAGCGCACTTTTTTAACGGTGATTATTGGCATTTGTTTAATGGCGTTTGGCTATTTGGTTTGTTTGCCGGTATTAGCCTGTGGCTGCAAATTGCACAGCTTTCAATGTTGATGAATTTGTATCGTGAATCAACGGTTGATCCGCTAACAAAACTGATTAATCGGCGTGTCATGTTGCGTCGTATTGAACAACTTAAACAACAAAATATCGGCTTTAGTGTGGTGATGTTTGACCTCGATCGCTTTAAACGAATTAACGATACCTATGGGCATCTTGCAGGCGATAATGTGTTAAAGGTGGCGTCGCACATTATTAAAAGCAAATTAACACGTAATGATATTGTTGCACGTTATGGCGGCGAAGAGTTTGTAGCAATTTTACCGAATACACAAACCACACAAGCAATTAGATGTGCTGAGCAAATTGCATTGGCGCTAAAAGCAGAGCCGATAAAAATGAGTGATGAAAACAGCATTACAATCACATCGAGTATTGGTGTTACCCAATACCAACGTGGTGAAGCAATTGAAATGATGTTTAAACGTGTTGACGATTTGCTTTACGACGCCAAAGAACTTGGACGTGACAGAGTAGTATCGGACATAACGTAACCCCAATTTTAATTGAGGGGTTACGTTACTAAGCAATTTAAGCATGTTGCGCTTTAATTACTTTGGCAAGGCTCAATAAATCGAACCCTTTACCTATATCTAGCTGCATAAACGCCAATATTGCATGCATCACAACTAATATTTGTTGGTTTGCTTTTGGGTTATTTTCGATATCTGCTTTTGCTGCGGCTAAGCCATTTTGTTGATAGGTTTTTAACAGCCTAGTTCAGCAACAGTAATGACAGCTATTGTAATGACTAATTTTTTAATCATAGTTTCAGTTCGTGTTGCGTTGTTTGTCGTTACACTAACGTGCCAGATGTGAAAAAAGCGTGAAGGAAGATCGATTCAGAATTTTAAATTCTCTATACTGGCGGCAGTTTAAAGCCAAATAAGCAAGAACTATGTATACAATTGAAATTGGGCAACTTGAGCAAATGGTGCAAATCGAGCAGGCGATTCCTGAATTTTCATCGCCAAAAAAACTCGCCGATATTAAATTACGCCTTGCTGATAAACGCCATTTATTGCTTATCGCCTATCACAATAGCGAACCGATAGGTTATAAACTCGGTTATGCATTAAACGATACAACGTTTTACAGCTGGTTAGGTGCTGTGGTGCCAAATCATCGCGGTCAAGGTCTTGCTCAAAAAATGCTATTGCAGCAAGAGAGTTGGCTACAACAACATGGGTTTACTGCTGTTCAGGTAAAAACCATGAATCGTTTTCGTGCGATGCTGGCAATGCTTGTCAAAAACAATTATGTAATAATTGATCTTGAAAAAGCGCCAAGTTTTCAAGATCATAAAATTCGATTTGAAAAATCACTTGGCTAAATAAAAAATATGCACGGAGGCAAAGATGTATAAAATCGTAATCGGGTTGGTAATAGCGCTTTCTTTAGTAGTTGGGGTGATTGCTGCAGCGGCGTTTACGCCAGCGCTTGGTTTTACCTTTTTGTTTTTGATATTTGCCGGTGTAATTGGCTATCAAGGCTATTTGCTCTCAGCGTTGATGTTAGTATTTATTAACACATTAGCCATTTTGGCAAGTCCGGGCATCGCTAACGCCACGCTATCGTCGTTGGCAATGCTGGCAGGCATTTTTAGCGTGGCATTTGGTGGTGTGATGCTAGGTGTTAAAAAGCAGTTAGCACTTGGTTCATCGTAACTAAAATACGACTTGGTAAATGACTTGTGGAATGCGCAAACGATCAATTTCGCGTTCTAAATCACGAATATCATGGCGAATTTCGCGCTTAATATCATCGTTTGTTTCATTGCGATATTGCTCTTTGAGGCGGTATAAGCGGTCTTCTAGCTGTTTGATTTCCTCGTCGATATCATATTGTCGTTTACCTTTGTTGTAGTTTTTAACGAACGACTCGCTTAAACACACTCCGTTGTATGTTTGTCCGGCGCGACCAATGCGATAACCGTTTTCTGGCGTGCAGTACACTTGGTTGCCTTGTTCGTACCCTTGTTGCCATTTTTTGGTATTTACATCTATGTTTACTTCCGCGCAGGCTTGGCGGTATTCATTGACCCGGCTGCGCTTATAGCCGCTCTGACCGTCACTGTACCCGAGGTTATACCAATCAGCGGTTTTACATTTTTCTGGTGAAATAGCTGCGCAAGCGCTAAGTGATAAATAAATAACGGCGAGACTCGCTGTTTTATAAAGTGTTGATAAGGTCATAATCTTTCACAGTTTTGGGTAATTGTTTCAAACATAGAAAATACGCCATGAATATTAACTGAATACGCTGTCACGCGTACGACATATTTTGCAATACTTTATGGCTTTCACTTAGGTACGTTGCGGCGTAACATAAAGATATTGTGTCAGGTTATAATGACCTGAATGCCTGATGATACCCATTTTTATTGATTATGCGGCTCTGATAGCCAACCTAATAACCACGATAAAAATTTATGTATTCAGCTCTTTATAACTTTTAAAGGGCACAATTATGATTAACACACATCCTAATATCGTTATTATTGGCGGTGGCGCAGGCGGTCTTGAGCTTGCAAGTAAGTTAGGACAAAAATTAGGAAAGTCACAACGCGCAAACATTACGTTAATTGATAAAAACCGCACACACATATGGAAACCCTTGCTACACGAAGTAGCAACAGGCTCGCTCGACACCAGTTTAGATGGCGTGTCGTATTCAGCTCACGCAGCAACTCATGGTTTTCAATTCATTTTGGGCGAGTTTATAAAACTCGATACCAACGACCAAGCTATCAGTTTAAAACAACACAATGATGATAACGGCAAAGTATTATTGCCTGAACGCGCACTTCACTACGATAAACTCATTATTGCAATTGGCAGCATTAGTAATGATTTTAATACCCCAGGTGTTGCCGAACATTGCTACTTTCTGGACTCTCAACAGCAAGCAGAACGTTTTCAGCATGCGCTGCTAAATAGCTTTACGCGCGTTCATCAAAACTCAAGTGGTGAACAAAGCTCCCAGTCAAACTCACTTTCAATTGCTATTGTCGGTGGTGGCGCAACTGGAGTTGAGTTGAGCGCTGAACTTATTCATGTTTCTGGTTTGTTAAAGCACTATGGCTTAAGCGAATTTAAAAGTACGCAGTTACGCATTCATCTAATCGAAGCTGGGCCAACTATTTTACCCGCGCTGCCAAAACGCATCAGTGATGCAGCGAGGCGTGAACTACTCAATTTAGGCATTCAGGTGCTTGAAAATACACGTATTAGCGAAGCCAATCAGCATGGTTTTGTCACCGCTGAGGGCGAGGAGATTGCGGCTGATCTAATGCTGTGGGCAGCGGGTGTAAAAGTGGCTGATTTTATAAAAAGCATCGACGGACTAGAATTTAATCGCAGCAACCAAGTGCTGGTTGACCCGTATTTGCAAGCCAAAGGAGTAGAGCATGTTTATGTACTTGGGGATGCGTCGGCATGTGAGCAATCTGATGGTAGTTTTGTGCCGCCGCGTGCACAAGCAGCACATCAAATGGCAAGTAATTTAGCGGTTAATATTCTTGCAGAGCTTAATGGCAAAGCCAAAACACCGTTTAAGTACAAAGATCATGGCTCGCTAGTGAATTTATCGCGCTTTAGTGCGGTAGGCAGTTTAATGGGTAATTTAACCAATAACAGTATGTTTATTGAGGGCAAATTAGCACGCTTAATGTACGTGTCTTTGTATCGCATGCATCAAAATGCCATTCACGGACCTTTAAAAACTATGGCGCTTTGGCTGTGTGAAAAGCTAATGCGTAGCGTCAGGCCAAAAATGAAACTACATTAGAACAACAGCGCCGAGTCTATTAGATTTTTAGCTTGGTGATTAACAGCATGTTAATCACCTGCTACACTGCAACACAAATAATGTTATTCAAGGTAGTAGAATGAATCCAATTATTGCACTGTTAAAAGAAAACAACATTAGCGATGAGCGTATTAATGAAATTTTTCAGGTGCTTACTGAAAACCCAATGGCTGCAATGCTAACCATTAGTCAACTAGGCTTACCGCAAGATAAACTGCAACTAGTGATGGGGCAGGTGATGCAAAACCCTGCACTTATTAAAGAAGCGGTCGCAGAACTAGGCCTTGATTTTTCAAAGGTTGAAGCCGCAAAAGCGCAGCTTAACAAGTAACAGAACAGTACTTATCAGTGGTTTCATCGCTGAGTTAATAGCTATGCCCAATAGCAAACGAATAAAAGGCCAGAGTAATCTGGCCTTTTTAATTTATCTTGTATTTTGCTAAGACAAACTCAGTTTGAGAGTTGATGATTCTGGCGAATTAAATACCCAGTTAATGGGAATAATATTTATTATTTTAGAACAACACGTTAAAAAGTATTTCTTGGCAATGCTTAATATATCTAGCACTATGATTGCCAATAGACTGATTAAAATTGGGATTGTTTGATGGCGACCAGTTGGTTGTTGTTAAACGTAAATGTCGCAAACTCAGTGGTAATGGTATTGTCACTTTCGCTAATCAACATATTGGACTCGGCTTGCCTGAGCAAATGAAGTATATCGCTTTTACTGTATTGCGCGCTGCCTTTCACGATTAACTTGCTTAAGTGGTCAATAGTGTGGTTTGCATCTTGATATGATTGACTTAAATAGGTGTAGCTTACACCTTGATCAATCACCACATAGAGCCAAAACAGGTTGCTTGTAAATAGCACGAACAAGGTTGTAAAAAACAGCACTTTCCATTTTTTCATAAACACGTCCTTATGGTGAAGTTTGTGGTTTATTGTGAGTTGGGTTTTACGGCCTCTGCATACCAAGTGAACTGGGTTGAATGCGTGATCACTTTACCGACCAGCCGATCATTGATGAGCTTTACCTTGTGCACTGGCATCCAAGAGTTGGCATGTTTAGTTACACCACAACCAATTAATAACAGCTCATTCCCAGCATTGATTAATTCGATTAAGGAAAAGTCGCACTCATAGCCATATTGGTCGTGATATTGCCCGCTAAGTTGTCCGTTTTGCTGAGTTAACTCAAAGTGTTTAGGGTATTTAATTTCACCAAAGTAAGTGTTTGGTGTTTCAACTTTAGTAACATGCCATTTGCCTATAAATGGGTTTGCATAAAGAGGGCTTGCAGCGAGTAATAGTGATGTAACGAGAAAGAAAAAACGCATGATTGTCCTTATTCAGCATTGTTTGTAATACAAAAACCTCACCTAAGTGAAGTTTTTGTATGTTACATCAATATGATGCGGCGTTATAGCAATAAGCCACACGGCCTTTAAAAACGCGTCGTTGGCTTTGATTATTGTGCGTGTTTTTGTAACACCAGTTCATTTAAGCAATGTACCACATTGCCACTTGCAACTTCCGCTTGCTCGAAATGATGTATGATGCCGTCAAAAATACCATCGTCTCTAAGCCAGTCTTGCTGCACCAGTTCTATCGCTTGGCGTACATGCTGATGCACTGTTTTATGGTGTTTATCAAGCGCTTTAAATGAAGCTAGACGCGAGAATACAGCGTTGCCTTCTCCGTGATGATACCACTGACCAAGACGGCACTCAGTGTGAGATTCTTGCACGGCATCAGATTCTGCACCAAGCCCGCCTTTTTCGGCGCCAATGTAGCCATTTTGCATGTAGATGATGTGATCAATTTTAACCAGTGAGGCGAATGCACGATCTTTGGTTTGGCCCACAACATTGATAGTGCGCTCGGCCGATGTGGCTATAGTGTCAAATTCGGCCGAGAAGATCGTCATTTCATCGCCAATTTGTTTCGCGCTGTTGCTCACTTCATAGGTCTGTTGCACCATGCTTTCTACGCGTGACGTTAGCCCTGAAATAATTGCTGTAATTTCGTCGGTTGATTCACGTGTTTTTACCGCTAAATGACGCACTTCGTCGGCAACTACGGCAAACCCGCGGCCTGATTCACCAGCACGTGCGGCTTCAATTGCTGCGTTTAACGCCAATAAGTTGGTTTGTTCAGAAATATCGCTAATTAATCGTATGGTTTGCTCGATACGGTTACTGTCGTTCGCTAATACATTGGCGGTTTCTTCTACCGTATGCATGCGCTCGTTAACTTGCTCAATGGCATGCTTTAATTCGGCTACGGTTTTATGGCTAAAATCAGCGCCTTGCTTACTTTCCATAGCCATCGCCGCAACATCGTCCATATCGGTTGATAATGCCGCCATTTGGTGTTGCGTATCTTTTAAGTTATCAAGTAAATTGCTGGTGTTAAGGTGGTGCATTTCGCTTAGCAGGCGATTTTGTCGAGCAAAGTTATCGGCTTGTTCCATTGCTTCAATCGCCACATTAACGTTATTCATGATGTAAGCGAATTCTCCGGGCAAGCCTTGCACTAATCCCTTGCGATGAAATTCGCGTTTTCCGGCGCGCGAAAAACTGTTCGAAAACTCTTTAAAATTGGTCTCTACGATATCGAGAAAATCATTTAGCTGCCATGCAACTTGACCAATTTCACCAAGCCCTTTGGTGCGGGTTACTCGCACATGTGTTTTGCCTGCAATTGCTTCAGTGAGAGTAAGGTGTATTGCTTTTAGCGCGTTAAGTGGGCGTTTTTGGTCTTGGTAAGCAAAAAAGGCAAACACCATGGCCAGTAGCGGCGATAAGATATTTATTAAGCTGATGCCACTGGTGACTATGCTATTAATGGCAACCAGTAAATTTAAGGCGACAAAGGTTACGCAGGCAATAAATAGTTTTTGGCTTAAAAAAGGGATGTTTTTGCTTACATTGCTTGTATGATTTGGCATAAAAATCTCCTTATTCTGCAGCGTAAAGATCTAATACAAAGGCTTCATAACTGGTGTTGTGATGGGTTTGCAAATACTCATTTAACCAACACCATGCGCCGTTTGCCCCATCACGTTTGCCGTGTTGTGCTTCTACTTGCTGCATTTTTTGATACACCTCGCTAATTGTTTTTATTGCGGCGTCAGGCGGAGAACGCCTTACAGAAAAGAAGCCTTGTATTTCGCCGTTAACCAGATCAGGTGTGACATTTGCAAATACCCAATAATAATCGCCATCGGCGGTGAGGTTTTTAACAAAACCAAAGAACTCTTGCTTGGCTTTTAGGGTTTTCCACATGCCGTAATACACACCTCTTGGCATATGTGGGTGACGAATAATGTTATGTGGTTGGCCAATGAGTTTTGATTCAGGAAAGTTACTTACCCGCATAAAGGTGCGATTGGCGTAAGTAATATTTCCACGTATATCGGTTTTGCTAATGATAAGTTCGTCTTCAGCAAAATGAATTTGCTGTGAAGCGCTTGCTAATTTGGTCACGACGGATGTTCCAACAAATTGATTTAATGACAATATTTTATGTTTTTTGGCAGGCGCTAAAACTGCACTAAATCAAAAAATCAGTGCATTTATAAAACTTTGATGGTGAAAAGCGTATTTTTTATGTGTTCGATCAAGTTATTCCCACATAATTATTTTAACTATATGTCTAAATGAGAATTATTCTTCTAAATTGGATTGGTATTAGCTAAAAAAAACTTAAATGTTAATTAAAAGCCCCTCGCTTAATAGGGTTAAATCAATTAAAATATTGCAAATTTTTTCGCTGTAGTGAGTTGTTATGTCGTTACCTCCATGTCCTAGTTGTAAATCAGAATATGTATATCAAGATCAAGATAATCTTGTTTGTCCAGAATGCGCGTTTGAGTGGAACCCTGAGGAGCAAGCAAAAGAGGATCTTATCGAGGTAAAAGATGCGAACGGCGCATTATTGGTTGAAGGTGATAAAGTTACCGTAATTAAAGACCTAAAAATCAAAGGTAGTTCGCAAGTGATTAAAATTGGCACCAAAGCGCAAGTTCGTCGCGTGTTTGATAAAAAGGATCACGAGCTTGACTGTAAAGTTGATGGTGTTGGCGAAATGATGGTAACCGCGAAGTTCGTTAAAAAAGCATAATCGCGTTTCACAATATTCATAAAAAACGGCAGGCGTAACAGCTTGCCGTTTTTTATAGCGTTTCAATTCAGTTTGAGCAATTTTTCTCTAGCCTCTTAAACGGTACTCTTCCATTCGCCTTTGCTTGAGCTCAAAAGTTAATTAACTCCTTGCATCATTCTTAGCTGATTAACCATTTGCGCTATTTGCCGGTCGTTCGGCAATAAACGCGCAAGATTTTCGGCATAAAATAACGCTTGCTTAAACTGGTTTAATGCAATGTAACTTTGCGTCAGGCTATAACTAATATCCGGATTTGTCGGGGTAATCGCATAGGCCTTTTCAAAATAACGAATTGCTTGGTGAATATTCTTTTGGTCTTGTAGCAATAACGCGTAAGTGTATAAGTAACTTGCATTTTCAGGAGCAAACAGAGTGGCATTTTCTAGGCTTTTGAGTGCATTTTGCTTTTTGCTACTACGTATTTGGCTCATTGCTAATGCGTAGTACACATCGCTTGCCTCATGATTGACACTGAGTGCCTGCTTAAGAATATTTTGCGCTTTTGATTCATCACCTTGCTGGCGATATAAATCCGCAAGGTTAACATACGCTGGCATAAAAATAGGCTCAATTTTTATCGCATCGACATAGTGCATTTCTGCGGCTTTAGGCTCGGCCATCTCAAGCGCTAGCAAAGCTAGGTTAGTGTGTGAAAATCCACGTTCCGCGTTAAATTCTTGGCTCTTTTTGTAATCGTTTAGTGCTGCGTGTAAACGTGTCTTATCTTGCTTTGACAACTCATTTGGAAAGGGCGCGTTCAACATGCCGGCTAGTGAGCGAGCAGCCTCAATTCGCACACTATGGTGAGTTGAATCTAATAAAACATTAAAAAGACGCCAGCGGTCGGTCACTGGATAGGGCGTCGCAGCATTAATTGCGGCGATGTGTTTGAGTGGCGATGGGTCTTTTATTGCCCGCGCAATCGCAACTAACGCGTTATTGCCGGGGGTATTGCGCATACGTGCAAGTGCTGAAGCACTGACGATAGTCGAATACTGTTTATCTTGCGCGATACGGGTCAGTAATTCAGCTGCGTTTGGCGCACGCTCATCGGCGCGGTGAAAGCTGGTGGCAAAGTGTGCTTTGCCAATATGTTTACTATTTGGGTGCCACGTTTTAATTTGCGAAACCGCCCAGCTTGCCGTTTGATCTTGGTGACATTGGTTACACGCATTACTGACACCCGTTTTAATCGTTAAATCGGGTCTTGGCACTTTAAAACTATGGTCGCGACGGGCATCAACTTGCATGTAAGTTGTGGTGGGCATATGGCAATCTACACATTGGCTGCCAATTTCATTTGTTGTGTGGCCATGATGTTTTGGTGTATCAAAAGTGGTGTTTGCATGGCATTGGGTACAGGTTAAATTACCTTGCAGTTTTAACTTACCACTGTGCGGGTTATGACAGTTCGCGCAGGTGACACCTGCTTGGTACATTTTACTTTGCACAAATGAGCCCCAAACATAATTTTCATCCCATACTTGACCATCTACTTGATAGAGTTCAGGGGTTAATAATGCAGGTTGAAATGCATTGAAAAAGTCATGAGGTCCTTGACGGTCAGCCAAATTTGAACGTCGGCCGTGGCAGGTGGCACACATAGTAACTTGTTTGGATTCTTTTAAAGGCGACACGCTTTTCATCGTACCATCAGCCTGGCTTTGAAATAGCGGTGTTTTTTGCCCAATAGCATGGGTAAAGCCTTTGTTTTTGATTTTGTTATTACCACTCGCCCACTTTAAGTGTTGCTCACTGTCGCCGTGACATGCGTTGCAGCTAACATTAATAGCGGAAAACGTTGAGTTAAAGGTGTTACTTTTAAAATCGAAGTTCTTTTGAAAGTCAGTGGAGTGACAATCGGCGCACATATGGTTCCAATTTTGCCCTTTTTGGCTCCAGTGAAAGGCGTCGGTTTTAGTTTGCTCTGGGTGAAGCACAAACCAGCGTTGACCCCCTTGTTGTTTATTTCGGCTGTCCCACGCAAATGGAAAAAACTGGTAATGACCGTTACCAAAATCAAACATATATTGTTGCAAAGGGTGATAGCCAAAGGTATATGCCACGGCGTAAGTTGTTAATTCGCCAGTAAGGTTTGGCATTTCAATATAAAAACCACTGTCTTTTTTGAAAAAGCGCGCTGTTTGGTTTTGATACGCTAAGCTTGCGTTGTCAAAGTTACCTAAAATTGACGAGTCGTTGGCGACTTCCATGGCGTGAAAGTGGTGTGAAGTCTGCCAATCTGCAACTTGGCTTTGGTGGCACGTTGCACATACCTGTTCGGGCTTTTGCGTTGGTAACGCATGAGTAAAGGTACAAAATACGCTGTAACTTAGAATAAAAAAAGCGAGCCAAGCCTTAGACATAATCCATTATCTTTTTATTGTTTTTCAACCTTATAACAAGTTGTAGGTTTAAACGCAAAGGCTTAGGCTGCTGTGAGCAGCTGGTTTTTAGAACAATTTAACCTGCACCCGGGTTAAGGTGTTACGCCCACAGGCACCTATGAGCTATGTTGTTTTATAGCTCTCGCTTGATAGTTTTTATTAGCAAAAGGCAAATTTGTGCGTCAAAAGCGAGTCTATTGCATCAAGTTTAATGCAGTAATATGTAAAAAGTGCTGCTAGAGAGTAATTTGTGATTTCGAGCTTAGGACTTAATGTTTCAAACAACATTGTTTGCTTTTAAAGCGTGAGAGTAATGGAGCAAGTGTGAATTTAAGTGTTGTTTTTTTTAATAGCGATTGTTTGCGTCGCGCGGCGTAAAAGTCGACTACTTTACTATCAAAGTAAATCGCTAAAACCAGTGCAACTATCGTTAAAAAGGGGGCATACACAAGTGATGCAATCACATCACCTTTAATGGTTAAGTTGATCATTAATGGCGTTAAAACGACCAATGTAGCAAGTAAACGATAGAAAATTAGAAATATTTGAAACATGGTAATGGCTCTGTGTATAGCTGTTTGCGTAATTGCTACTTTAGAGCCAAAAAATGGTCATGACAAAAGGATAATATTCACTCTATAGGTGAATACCATTCATCTATTTTCGGCGTAGAGCTCAGGTGATGTAGTTAGCCAATTTATAAAGCACTGAATATCATGACGACCTTCGTCTTCTTCTCGGTACACGGCGTAAAGACCACGTTCAAAAGGAACAAATTCATTAAACGGTGCAATCAATGATTGGTTTTCCAGTCGTTGATTTTCAAGTGGGAAAATCGCCAACGCCATACCTAATCCCTGAGTTGCCGCATTAATTGAAGAGTCGTAATCATTAAAGGTAAGCACGCGTTTTGTGTTGGATAAAGTAACGCCTACAGCGCGAGACCATTGCTGCCATACATCGTCCATGTAGGCTAAATCAATTAACGGCAACTGGTTAACATGCGCTAATTTATTGATTTTATGTTGAGCAAAAAATGGCGCCGAGCAAACCGCAGATACTGATAGGTCAAGTAGCTTCTGGTGTGTGGTGTTGGGCCAATTACCTTGGCCAATGCGAATTGCTAAATCAATATCGTCGTAGCGTAAATCAGCGACGTGGTTACCGGTTTCTATTCTCAGTTCAATGTCTGGGTGTTTTGCTTGAAATGCGCCTAATTTTGGAATAATGATGCTACTTGCTAGGGTTGTAAAACACGAGATTTTTAATGCTTGCGATGAAAACCGGTTGCGGGTTTTACGCGTACCAAGTTCAAAGCAATCAAGCCCTTGTTGCACATAATTTAAGTACATTTCTCCTGCAGCGTTTAATTCAACACCACGGCTTTTACGTTGAAATAAACTAAACCCTAATTGCTGCTCAAGCGCTTTTATTTGATGACTTACTGCAGAGGGCGTAATGCAAAGCTCATTACTGGCCGCTTTAAAGTTTTGGTGACGTGCCGCTGCTTCAAAAATACTCAGTAGATGAAGCGGCGGGTATTTATGTTTCATCGAAAACACCATGTGAACGTATTGATTAGCACAATTAATTTACGCTTAAGGTGAATTGTATTCAACCTTTTAATTACAGTCTCTATTTCTTGCCTGAGCAAAGTCATGGCTTTAGTTTAAAAACTCGGTACAATAAAAACATGATAAATTTTAATGAGTTGTAAAATGAGCGCTGTGAGAAAAATAATAAGTAAGGTGGCGTTTGAGTTAATTGTGATCACCTTAGGTGTATTGGTCGCACTTGGCATTAACGCTTGGTACAACACTTATCAACAACGACAACAAGCTGAAGTGTTATTGGGTAAAATTGCTTATGAACTAACGCAAAACATAGAGCGACTAGAAAGTGCAGCAAGTGCTTATAACGATAACATTATTAAGTCGCAGCGTTATGTCGCTGAGCTCGAAGAAACTGGTGAATCGCCAAGGTTTGAGTTTGTATTAAAAATGCTCAACGTTGATCAAGGGGCATGGCGTTTTTCACAAAGTCGTGAGGAGTTAAATACCTTACCTGTTGAGCTGTTAATCGCACTTGATCTTGCCAATCGTAGTAATACCGAAGCTAAACATATGGTGAACACCTTTATTTTTGAAGGCCATGACGATTTGAGTGAATTCTCAGATAGCGATTTAAATGAACGTTACTTAGACGGTGTGGAGCGCGAATTTAAACAAATTAAGTTTTATGTGGATTATGCGTTAATGAGTTCACAGCAAGCGCTTTCACGTTTAAAAGAATACCGCGCTACTGGCAAATTAGTCGCTCGTAAAGAGAATGTAACCCTCTCGACAGAATTGTAATACGTGAAAGTACTTTTCGATATTGATAAGGATATCACTTTGAAAAATTGGGTATGTGCATTGGCTGTCACTATGTTAGCTGGATGTGGTTATTTCGGAGCACCCGTGCACGAATTTGATTCTACGGTTAAACAACTTAATTTAGCCAATGTCGTTGAAGGGTCGTGGCAGCGGGTTTGTTTTATTACGCCATACACTGATAATCAACGAGCTCGCAAGGTGTTAGGGTTTAGGTTTGATGTTGAAAAACGAACCCGTATCAAAACTAATGACGGCGTGACACTGTTAGTTTTTATTAAGGACAACCAAGTAGAACACTATTTTGAAACACCACGCGGCAATATTGATTTTACGAGCGTTATGCCTACCTGTATTGATCGTGAAAATGCCTATTTAAAATTAGAAAGTAACAGCAACTGGACTCGAGCGGTTCATAGCGGCAAAAGAGAGTAAAGCCCAATGGTTTCAATCGAAACGTTAAATCAAACCCATCTTAATCGACTTGCTAACGTAACATTGGCAAGTGAGCAATTAAAGTTTGCTTGCAGTGCTAAGGAGTTTATTCAAGAAGTAGACCCAGCGGTGCATTTACATGTAATTAAACAAGATGATGAGATCATTGGCTTTTTTAAACTCGATACCCATTACGGTAAGCATTACGATTTTTGCCCAACTGACGGTTTAGGGCTGCGATCGTTTGTAATAGATGAAAAGCAACAAGGAAATGGCTTAGGTAAGCAGGCGATTGCTGCATTACTTAAATATTTAACACAGTACTATGGCGATTATAATTGGCTTTACCTAACCGTTAATTGTAAAAATGCCATTGCACAACGTTGCTATCAAAAAAGCGGTTTTACTGAGGCTGAATCCCTTTATTTAGGTGGTCCTGCTGGCCCGCAACACATTATGTATAAAGCGCTATAAGCAACCAAAAATCAGTTTCACGTTAACGCATTACAATAATTTTTACAGATTAATCTGTAAAAATCGCTTTCTATTTTAACTGGTCAGATATACAGTGAAAAATAAAAGGAATGTGATTATGAAATATACAGGTAGTTGTCACTGCAAAGCGGTGCAATTTGAATTTGAAAGTCCACCTATTACAGATGCGTTGCAATGCAATTGCTCAATTTGCATTCGTAAAAATGCGATAATGTCTAAACATTGCGTTAGCGCGCAGCAGTTTACATTGATTTCTGGCAAGGATGATTTGAACACCTATCATTGGGGTGATCACGATGTAAATCATCATTTTTGTAAACACTGCGGCATTTATCCGTTCCACGACACCCTATACCAACCGGGCGAGTATCGTTTGAACTTGGGTTGTGTTGATAATCTTGAACCGCGTGAATTAACAATTACCTATTTTGATGGTCGCAATGAATTGTAGCGAGACGGGTTGTTGAGTTTTATTTTTGATTGATAAAAGTGAACGTAAAGTTCGTATTAATTAATTTTATTGCTAGCGGCGAATTGCTCATAATAGCCTTGTTACTTAGATAACAGTGGAGAACAAAATGAGTACATTAATCAATTCGTTAAAACAAGCACTGACGCAACCAGCGACGGCACCAAAGCAGGTATGCAATTACCCGAACAATTACTATGGCGACCAATGTTGTAAATAATCGCTTAACTGAAAATTGCGACAATATAATGCACTGCTTACTCTGGCAGCCAGCTGCAAAGCAGTGTATTTTACCCTTTTATTCTAGATCGTTAGGGATGTTGTCATTGTGACGCAAAAAAATTTATTAAAAGCTGAACGTGTCGCGTTTATTTTAGATGAACTTGAAAAGCGTTACCCAAATCCTCCCATCCCACTTGATCACAGCGATCCTTATACCTTATTAGTTGCAGTTCTTTTGTCGGCACAATGTACTGATGAACGAGTTAATCAAGTTACGCCAAAACTATGGCAACTAGCCGATAACCCGTTTGATATGGCAATGCAAACGGTTGAGGATATTCAAGCAATTATAAGGCCTTGTGGGCTATCGCCGCAAAAGTCCAAAGCCATTAAAGTGCTGTCTGAAATGCTTGTCGCAAATCATAATGGGCAAGTGCCACAAGATATGGCTATTTTAGAAACGCTGCCAGGTGTGGGCCATAAAACAGCGGGGGTTGTAATGGCGCAGGCGTTTGGTGTTCCATCGTTTCCAGTCGACACACATATTCACCGCCTTGCACAACGTTGGGGGCTAACCAATGGTAAAAATGTGGCGCAAACCGAAAAAGATTTAAAACGACTTTTCCCGAAAGAGCGCTGGAACGATTTGCATCTGCAAATTATTTATTATGGACGTGAGTTTTGCACAGCCCGTGGGTGCCACGGTTTAGTATGCCCGATCTGCACAACTTGTTATCCTAATCGAAAGCACGCGAAAGCGATTAAAAAACCTTAAGGTCTGTTTAATAGTGTAGCTTTACCCCCATGGGCAATGGTGACTTCCTCCGTTGCCTGTATTGGAATTTCATTGATTTGGAGCAGCAAACCATACTCATTCTATTTTGTTAATGAAATAAATCATCAATGCTTAAAATATCAATAAAGATAAGCAGTTCCCCAGTACTTCATATCAATTCGTTTGCTGCATTGCTAATACATAAATCGTAATGCAATCGTTTGCTCTAATATTTATTTATTGAATGTTATGTTCAGGTGTAAATATCGTTAACATTTTGAGTGTTAATACCGATACCAAATAGGTATATTAAATTTGTAACCTGTTATACAAAACAATAATAAAGGCAGTATTATGAAAATGCGCACCAAGTTAATTGCGGGATTTGCCATCACCGTAATTGTGCCTATTCTGGCAATCGCTATGCTTGCACTCTCGCAGGCGAAAAGTGATGGTTTCACTCGGTTTTTAGCAACCACCCATGCAGAGATCCGTCAAGTAGAAAAAGGCTTTAATCTATTTTTTCAACAAGTTAAACATAATGCTGACTTTTTAGCGCAGGCCAATGTTGTAAAAAATGTGCCAACAGATGTCACCACATATATGGGCGCTGAAAAGTCGATGGATCCGCTGGCAGCGGTGGCCGGCGAGGCGGATATTTTTACTCTGTATGAAACCTTTGGCAAAACCCATCAAGAGTTGCTGTTTGTTTATTTGGGCACAGAGCAAGGCGGGTTTATTCAATACCCAGCAGAGCCACTTGGAAATTACGATCCGCGCCAGCGCCCGTGGTATAAATTAGCGCAAAGTGCCAGAGGCAAAACCGTTATTACCGAACCTTATCAAGGTGTAACAGGGCAAGCCATGGTGTCAGTAGCTAAAGCGATTAGTAACGACAATGGACAATTTGTTGGTGTGCAATCCCTTGATGTGACCTTAGCCACACTGACCGATATTGTATCGAGTATTAATATTGGGGAAACAGGCTATTTAATTTTGGTTGATGGCTCGGGCACTGTGCTTGCTGATCCTAAAAATGCTGATAACAACTTTAAAGCCATTTCTGAACTATCGTCACCGATTTATACATCGCTCGCGGATAACCTATCAAGCAAATCATTTACCATCGAAACTAGTAATAACACGTTAGAAGCAACCACTTATTTTTCAGATGATCTAAATTGGCGTTTTGTGGCTGTCATAGAGCAAGATGAAATTCTGCAATCTGCATCAGAAATGAAAGTATTTATTGGCATTATTGCATTGATAATGATTGCACTATTTGTGGTGGTTGGCGTTATTTTAGCTAATCGCATTGTTTACCCAATCGAAAAAGTATCCGAAGGTCTTAAAGAAATAGCGCAAGGTGAAGGGGATTTATCGAAACGCCTTGATGTGATTGGCAATGATGAAATTAGCCAGTTAGCAAAGTGGTTTAATCAATTCCTATCTACAATTAACGATCTTGTTAAAGATATAAATCATAAATCACAAATTCTAAATGATGCGGCCACTGTGTCGGGCGCAAAAGTCACGGAGATTATGAACGCAAGTCACGAACAAGAAGGCAGCAGTGAAGAAGCTGCAAAAGGCACGGCGACACTTGCTGACGTAGCAAAACAAGTCTCTGATGATTGCACTATTGCTATGAGTGATATTGTGCAAGCAGAAAACTTTGCTGATGAAGGTAATAATGATGTTAGGCTCGCGGTGAATGAAGTCACTAGTTTAAACGACTCGTTAAGCGAATCATCACAGGCCATGACCCAGCTTGAAAAAGAAAGTGAAAACATCACCAAGATACTTGATGTGATCCGAGGAATTGCAGAACAAACCAACTTGTTGGCACTGAATGCGGCGATTGAAGCGGCGCGTGCAGGTGAACAAGGCCGTGGCTTTGCGGTGGTCGCTGATGAAGTCCGTACACTGGCAAAACGTTCACACGAATCAACCGAAGAAATCGATAAAGTTCTCAACAGCTTAATTGAGCAAACCCGCTTGATGTCAGATAAAATGGCAAGCAGTGTTACGCGCTCACAAGACGCAATCGAAAAGGCAGAAAAAGCACATAATTCGTTTGATGACATTAGTAGTGCGGTGAGCAAAGTTAAGCAATTGATTTCACAAATTTCAGATGCTGCGCAGTCTCAATATGATGCCGCCGATGAGATTAACCGAGACATCACGGGCATTAGCGATTCGGTAAAATACACCGCAGGCTCTGCCGATGAATTAGCGGAAGGCTCTCAGCAACTCGTTGCATTGTCGGAAGATTTACGCAGCCTAGTAAATCGCTTTCATGTGAAGTAATACGGCTATTGGGCTTGGCAAATACACAGTTGCCAAGCCTTTATCTCCCTTTTAAAAAACCGTCAATCTACCTCTATACTTTACTTTTGTGCACATCATAGGGCGAAAAAGTGGTCTACACTTTAGATGAATCAGCCGTAGGTTAATGCTATGTCACGTTGTGTATTAGGGTTTTTTGTTATGTGTTGCTTAGCGTTTTTTGTGCATGCCAACGAGGTTTCGCTGCCAAAAAATAACGCTGATATTTCTGAAGTGATCCATTTTCTTAAAAAGAATTCCATCAACAGTCCCAAAATCGTCATAAGTTATATAGAAGACAACAAGCTAACGCAAAAAGCGCTTAGCCATGAAGAGAAAGTTAAAGTATTAAGCTATTACGCTCAGGCGAATCAATTTATAGGCGAAATTGAAAAAGCCAATGCCCTGCTAGCAGAAGCATTTACCATAATCAGTAATGGCTCAGTGTCAGCTGACACACAGGCAATTGCCTTGTTTGTGCGCGCTGTTATTAGCAGTGAAACGACACAATACACACAAGCTCTCAATGATTTAAATGCAGTTATTGCACTTTATCCCAAAGACAGTAATAACAAAAATATTGGTAAGGCTTATCAAACCCTCGCAGATACGTATCTACTGATAAATGACTACAAAAATACCTTTGATGCGCTATACAAAAGTCAATTTGTTTTTAAGGCAATGAAAGATCAAACCATGCTCGCTGTGAGCTATGGTCGCCTTGGTTCGGTGTATCGTTCAATTGGGGATTTCGATAAAGCCCTTGAAAATATGCTTAAATCACTTAAAGCATTAGAGGGTACTCAGGCTGAAAGACGAGTTGCAATTACCTATAACAATACCGCAATTATCTATAAAGACTTAGGCCGCTATGATGAAGCGATTAACTTACACAAACGATCGCTCAATCTTAAAGAAAAAATTGGATATCAGCGTGGCATGGTGTATTCCTACAACAACTTGGGCGAAACGTATCGACTAAAAGGCGATAAAGTACAAGCGCAGCGCTACTTAGATGAAGCACAAGCCCTTGCGGTAAAGCTTAATAATACCATGTTACTTGGTTCTACTTATTTATATCGAGCACGCATAGCTAAACAAAACAACCAGTTAGAGCAAGCGTTAACGCATCTAGACAATGCCATGACGATTTACCAAAAACGAAATTCAAAAGCACGTATATCGGAAGCATGGGTTGAATATGGCGATATTTACTTCGCGCAAGGTGATTTTGTAAAAGCTGAAAATAGTTATCAACACGCAATTGAACTGAGTCAGGCTGTGCAAAAAAATGTCGTGACCTTTGCTGCCTATGAAGGCTTAGTGAACGCGTTAAAACAACAGCAAAATTACCAAAAAGCACTTAATGCATTAATCGTCTATCAAGGGTTGAAATCGGCCTTATTTGATAAACAAAGCCAACAGCGACTTGAATCATTAATTGTAGAAAATCAATTGTTTAATGCGCAACAAAAATTAAAATTGGCTCAGCAAGAGTCGAAGCTAAAGCAGGCCGAGTTAGAGCGGGTAGAAACGCACCGAAACTGGAGCGCTTTTACCCTAGTTGTTATTTTTATTATTAGCTGGTTAATTTATCGAAAAGTGCAGCAGCATAATCGTATAAAAGTAGAGATCAAAGCGCGTAAAGCATTAGAAGAAAGCGAGCGAAGACTCAACCTCGCTCTTTGGGGCAGCGGCGATACGCTCTGGGACTGGGACTTAACTAGTGGCGAAATTACGCGCGAAAATTTACCGACACACTCGCGCTTTTCATCAAATGCATCCGGGCTTGATGCAAAAGCACTGAAAGAGTTTGTGCACCCCGACGACTATTCATCACTTACCGATGCGTTTGACGCCCATATTCGCAATAAAACGCCGTTTTTTGAAGCGAGTTATCGGGTGCTAGACAAACAAGGTGAATGGTGCTGGTTGCTTGATAGGGGCAAAGTAGTTGATACCGATGAGCATGGTAAAGCATTGCGCATTACCGGAACGCAACGAGATATTACCAAACTAAAGCAACAAGAAGTTGCGCTATTAGAGTTAAACAGTGAGCTTGAGCAGCGCGTTGCACAAAGAACGACTGAACTTGCAACAATGAACCAGCAACTGATGCATACAATTGAAAAATTAGAAGTTGCTCAAGAGTATATTATTGAAGCCGAAAAACACGCAGCGTTAGGCAGCATGGTTGCGGGGCTTGCCCATGAAATAAATACCCCGCTCGGCACTGCGATCACTGCCGTAAGCCATCTTAAAATGCAAACAGTGACTACAGAGTCGCAATTTAAAAGTAAAACCTTATCAAGCCAAGCGTTTGAGAGTTTCTTAAATGATGTAAATAATAGTAGCGAATTGATTGAAAGTGGGGTTGGTAAGGCGGGTGAACTGGTAGAGCGCTTTAAACTACTTGCCGGTAAAAATAGCGCACAAAAGCCGACTGTGATAAACCTTGCGACCCTATTATTAGAAAGCTTTAAAGTGGCGTTAAACACGCTGCAACGTGACCCCGAAACCGCCAACTTAACCATCAGTGGTGATGCGGAGTTAGTTAGCTTTGCGGCAACATTAGCACAGGTATTTAATATTCTTGTAGAAAATGCGTTACTGCATGCCGATGTACCGTATGTAGAAATAACCTGTGAACTATCTAAAGTAGGCTCAGGTGCTGAAATAAATTTTTATGATAACGGTAAAAACATTCAGGTTGGCGATGAAAAACGGATATTTGAACCTTTCTATACACGAAAACGGCAGCGCGGATATGCAGGGCTTGGTTTGCACATTGCGTATAATAACGTAACCCAAGACCTTAATGGCAGTATTGAGTGTTACCGCGATGCAAGTAAAGGGCTCGGTTATAAAATAAAGTTACCCTCTATTGAAAGTTAAAAATTTAGCTGGCCAGATGTTAAGAATTAATGATATCTAGACGTCTTGATTGCCTGCCTCAAGTACAAAATAAAACGCGAGAATACAAGTAACCTAAACAAAGAGTAAATAGTTAAGTTCTAATTTATCAAATGCTTACACCAAAGTTAACGAGGTGCTTTTATCATTTTTAAGCGTGATTAAATACGTTTAAATATCGACAATTTACAACTAACGTTTAATTGCGTTTTATGCCTTACGCTTTTCTAGTATAAAGTTGTTAATTTACTTCAATATGAAAAGAATTTTAGTACCCGTTTTAATTACATATTGTTATAACTTATTGTTTTACTTGCTGTGTAAAATCACATAATCTGGATATGGCA
Source organism: Pseudoalteromonas sp. XMcav1-K (assembly GCF_044005875.1). NCBI lineage: Bacteria > Pseudomonadati > Pseudomonadota > Gammaproteobacteria > Alteromonadales > Pseudoalteromonadaceae > Pseudoalteromonas > Pseudoalteromonas sp. XMcav1-K. Next base: position 29,685 of record NZ_JBIPJE010000039.1, read on the forward strand.
TTCTTATGACAATTAACTAAAGGACGTTATAAGTGACAAGGACGAAATCTCAAGTTTACTTACAAGTTGCCGCTAATGCGCAACAACAAAACACAACGGAAATTCTACTTAAAGTACTCGAAACATTGTGCTTAAACGTAAAGGTAGAGTCGCTGTTCCCAGCATCAATCGATTCATCGGACAGTGCAGAACTGTATTTAATTTGCGCTAAAGATGCGCCGTGGAATGATATGTTGCCCAGCGCGCTTATTAATCTGGCGCGTCATCATAAAGTAGTGATTTATGACGCGCATAAAGATAATATTTGCGAGCAATTACTGCTGCTAGCTAATGTTAAAGGTGTTTTTTACCAAAACGATACACCTGATGTATTGTTTAAAGGCATACAAAAAGTACTGAATAGCGAGTTGTGGTTTCAACGTGGTGCAATTTGTGATGCATTTTCAAATCTATTGGCGCTACAGTTGCAACGGCAAGATAGTAGCGGGCACAACGAAGCGTTAGATAAGCTTACTAACCGCGAACGCACAATTATTCGCTTGGTGTCGCAAGGCGCACAAAATAAAGACGTTGCTGAGCAGCTGCATATTAGTGATCATACGGTCAAAACCCACCTTTACAGTGCGTTTCGCAAAACTAAAGCGCGAAACCGCATTGAATTGGTTAACTGGGCACAGCAGTTTTTGCCTTCGCTGGTTAAAAGCGGCATTGATATTAGTCACCAAAGTTAAATCCAAGAAATAGCGCTTTTGGATAGTTATGGCAATCGCTTAAGTGATTGACATTTAGCATAAAACGAGCAAAATCCGATGAACTAACAGCATCGGATTTTTTATGCATATTTCTAGGGCAATACACCAACTTTATGATGTTAAGATTATTACTTGGAAACAAAAAAGGTGTTTAACGGGGGGGGGATGAGGTTATTTACACTCGCGATGACCGTTACAGGTGTTTTGGTACTGTCATCTATGCTTTTTTACAATAAGCATGGGATTGCATGCGAGGCCGTGCCGCTGCTTGGATTTGAGCAAATTGATGCGGAAATTTATGTTGATGCAACAGTAAGTCAAACAGAACGAGACGCCCTGATAACCTTTGTTGATAAAGCGAAAGAAAGAGTGAGTGCAGCTTTTGGTGATATGAGTTCAACACCTCGTTATATAGTGACAAAAAAGAGTGCTCAATTTGGCTTTAACCCAACAGGCATGGCCAGAAGCTCATTAACACGAGAGTGTGTTTTTATTGGACCTAAAGGCCTCAATGTCGATGTTATTGCCCACGAAACGTCTCATGCAGAAGTGTTTTATCGCGCAAATTTTATAACTCAAACCTTCAAAATAAAACCATGGTTGTTGGAAGGGGCTGGCACATACGTTGATTACAGAGCCGCCCTAAAATTAGAAAATATTGCGCTTGATAATACGATAGTAGAAAAAGTAACAATGTTATCCGATTTTTCGCCAAGTGACACAAGGGCTTATCAAGCATCACGAGTTGCATTTGAGAGCATAGACCCTAAAACGTTTTATAAAGGCATCGAGCGGTTAAACGAAGGTGAAAGTTTCGAATCGGTTTTTGGTTATTCCAACTAGCGCGTATTTAGGTTAAGTCAAAAAGTAATCATGCCAACTTTTTACCGTGTTTAAGTCGGCATGATGCGTGTTAATTTTCACCTCGCGTAATTAGCTTGACTTTAAATTGATAATCACACGTCTGTCGAAAAACAAGCCTTCGTTATCTGCTGTGTCGTAATGCGCATCATCATCACCACGGGCCATAATGCTTACGCGCTCTTTGGCTATGCCGTTAGTAATGAGGTAGTTGGCGATGGCATTTGAGCGAGCAAGCGAGAGCGCATGATTGCTTTGGTCGTCACCACGTTTGTCGGCGTAACCAAACAATTCAACGTGAGCTGATTTTTGCTGTGATAATAACGCTAATACCTGTTCTAATTGGGTATTATACAGCGGCTCGATTTCAGCGGTTGCCGTTCTAAATTGCACCATAAATGAAATGCTTGGTGCGACGTTACGTTTTACACTTTGTGCTTTTTGCTGTTTTGCTTTTAACGCAGCAAGTTGCAGCTGTTTTTGCTGACGGGCTTTAGCAAGTGCAATGCTTTGCTGTTTAGTTGTCCACACCCCTTTATCAATACCTTTATGCACCAATTCAGAGAGTGCTTTTTCAATCGCCTGTTTGACACAAATATGCATTGGCTCGTTTTCACTAAAGCCAGCCTCCGCTTCGGCTAAACGCTTGTAGCTTACATAACGGAAAAAGCCTGCACGCATTTCTACGCTGAGTACTTTTTTGGTGGTCGCAACGGAAAGCAACACTTGCCCGGTACGTACATCAACTGCGCGCAGGTAAATTGAAATAATGTCTTCGCGGTATAACTCAGATGCACCAATACCAAAATATTCGGCACCTAAACCACCGGTTTTTACGTTTGAGTCATAGCTAATCACACCGCCTTCAAGAATAATTTTTGCTGTGGTAAGTGGCGGTAATTGTGCTGCTTCATCTTCTTTGTTTGATAGCGCTGCACGCACAATTTTTCGTTCGGTGAGAATGTTTTGCAGGCCCTCACGCTCAACCGGAATAAACCAGTCTGACTCATGCAGTGCTTGCACTAAAATCGAGTTCGCCCCTTGCGTTACTGCAGTAGAAAATGAACTGACATTGGTTTGCGGTTTGTATTGTCCGGTTTGGTCGCGAAAAGAATAAACCGATACGGGAATGCTGCCCGCAGGCGCGGGAAGACCGCTTAGATCACTGAAAGTTTTTGTTTGAGCAAGCTGCTGTGCCACCTCAAGCTCGGGTGGTAAAGTTTTTTTGATGGTGCTGCAACCTGCTAATAACACCAACGCAATACTAATAAATACACGCCAAATCATTCGCCAAACCTCGGTACTTCAACAATCACAACTTCGCCCGTAACCATATTGGTAATTTGCACCGTGATGGTGTCGCTACCACTGGTTAAGATTTGAATTTCATAGTCACCGCTGGTGAAAATGGAGTCTTGATTGAACATGCTGTCTTCTACACCTTCACCAAACGCGAGATCGGTGATTTCACGTACCATGCGGTTAATATAAGAACGCTCTAATGATTCTTGAAATTTTTCGGCGTAGGTTTTTTCGTTGATGGGCGCACGGTGTTTGTTTTGTGATTGTGCTTTATTTAGCAGCATTGCGCCATTGAGCGGACTGCCACCAAAACTTGGATTAACCGGCGTATACACCAACTCGGTGCTGACAGCACAGCTTGAAAATACCAATAAAACGCTGCTTACTATTATTTTATTTATCATTTTTATGGTTACCATCCACTGCTTGCTAAGTCTTCACTTTGCTCAGAAAACTTAGATTTAGCGATTGCGTCAATTGTCGCGAAAATCGCTTGTTCTACTTTATCTTTAACTGGCTCGATACGACGACCCATGTAAGTGGCATAAATTGCTTTGCTATTAACTTCAACAAACAATTTAGTACCAGCTCGCGGTACAACCGCTTCTTTTATTACGACATTAATGCCAGTGGTGCTTGGCATGTCTTGCCATAACAAACTGTACGAGTGGTAAAACTCTTTACCCGAGCGACTTAATGTTCTGTCGAGTAACAGGCCACTAATTTCAATATCTTCGCCATTTGCTTGCGGGCTAAAAGAGGCGCCTAAAAGCGTTAGCGTTATGATTAGTTTTATAATTGAATGCATTAGAAAAGGGCCGCGAACGGCCCTACCATTTTGTTACTGCTGAATAATCGTTGCAGTGTTGTAATCACCCGTTTGCGTTACAGTTACGCTACCTGATGCACTGTAAATACCACCATCCACTAAGTTGCCGTCGCCAACTTGTGAAATTGATAGTTCAACATCAGAGCCTTGCACTACAAATCCGCCAGTACCCATACCGCCAATCATGTTGTAGTTACCTGTTTGCGCGATATTAAGCGTGTTGCCACTGCCTTCAATTAGTAGATCAAGCGAGTTGATTTCGCCGTTTTGGGCAATATCAAGCGTGTTGTCATTGCTGTCTACCGCTGTGCTAAATGTCACTGCTGATTCGTTTTGATTACCTAGCTGCTGCACGTTAATGTCGTTGTTGTAGCTAGTAAGTGATTGATCAGGGTAAGACGATTGAACATAGCTGCTATTTTCGTTACCCACTTGCGTGATGTTAACGTCGTTATCGCTACCATTGAAATGTGCTAGATGACTTGCGTTAGCGTCACCGTCTTGGTGTACGATTAGTTCGTTGTTATCGCCAATTGCGCCAACATACGAGCTATTGTCATTGCCAAGTTGTGTTACTTGGAAATCATTGTTGTCACCAACAATATCACTGCTTGATTCGTTGCCGTCACCATTTTGTTCAATGATTAATTCGTTATCAGAACCAATAATGTAAGTGCTATCAAACTTGTTGCCTGTGCCTTCTTGGTCGATTGAAACAGTGTTATCTGAACCTTCAACAATGGCTGCTGTGAAATCATTCTCAGCACCTTCTTGTACAATGCTGATGTCGTTATCGTCGCCAGTAACTGAACCAATTACAACGCGCTGAACATCGCCTTGTTGATTTACGCTTAGCTCGTTATTGTGGCCAACCAATTCTTGAACGCCAAGCACGTTCCAAAAACCAGACTGTTCAACTTCAATATCGTTTACATCGCCTTGCACGCTCTCTAGATTTGTTTCATTCCAAACGCCCGACTGATTAATGTAAACCGTATTGTCGTTGCCTTCCATTGCTTGGTTATAAGCCCAATGACCGCCGTCACCTTGCTCAATTGTGATATCGTTATTATCGCCTGTCACAACGTTTACCGCTTCATTAGAAATACCAAAAAAGCCTGCGCCAGACTGATTTACCGTAATTTGGTTTGCGTCGCCTGTTAGCTCAGTTAGCGCAATGTGTGATGAACCATTTTGGTCGTACGATTCAAGGTTGTCGTTACCTTGTGTGTTTAACAGCAAGATATTAGAAGTGCCCACTTGCGTGGTTTGCGTGCTGTTCGCGCTACCTTGCGTTTCAGTTTTAAGGTAGTTTAAATCGCCTTCTTGCAGTGCAACTAAATCGTTACCAAAAGCAGCACCGGTTTCAGATGTTTGGCTTACAACCATAGTGTTTGCGACATTTTGCACAGTGTTATTTGCTTTAACCGATTTACTGTCGTCTTTTGTACTTGCCATTGCCGAAGTAGAGCCAACAGCCAGTGCTACAGCTAAGGCTAGTAAAGATTTATTCTTATTCACGGAGTTTCTCCTGTAAAATTATTGCTTGTAAAACGTCACATTCACTTCAATACCGTTACCTATTTGCTGAACTGTAAAGGTTTGTTCGCCAGCTTGAGAGATATTGGCGGTATTGCCGTCGCCTTGTTGCAGTATGTGTGCTTGGTTGTTATTTCCTTGTTGTAAAAGGTTTACAACGTTATTTGCGCCATACTGAAACAACGCAGCTTCGTTGTTAGTACCGTATTGGGTAACATGCGCTTGATTGGACGTTTCGTTTATTTGATTAACTGTTGCTTTGTTTAAAATCCCGTACTGAGTGATAACCACTTGATGCTGTTGCGCACCTACTCGGTATTGCAGGGAAGTATTTAGACTGAGAGAAAGAGGAGATTCTTGTAGGTCCTTCGCTAATGCTAAGTGAGAATTACTAAGCGCCGCTAAGTAAAATACAGAGGTGCGCAAAATCGTACCTAACGATTTGCATATACCAGATTGAGTTTTACAGAGTTTTGCTTTCATCACAGAATTTTAGAGTAAGAACACGACAGCGATTAAATTACTATTTTTACGAAAGCGAGCGCTATCAGCCAAATTTGTGCTTCTTGAATTTAAGCTAATAAACAATAGCTTATGTTGTTTTTTACGGTGGCGTTAAATATTTGTGAAAGGCCAGCTACCAAAAAAGTGCTAGTCATAAAACAGTCATATTTAATTGATCAAAAACACCCAAATGAAATTAATTCCAATAAAAATCAGCTTGTTAAAGGTTTTGTTAATTTTTATTTATATTAACGCTTGCGCCTTTGTTGGGAACTGTGTTTGATAAAAAGGTTGCTTAAAAATTTAGATTGAAGAGTTGTTGAGATAGGTGCTCGATTGTCGAGCGTACATTTTATAAAAAATGGAATTTCAATAATGAAAGCGAAACTTTCTGCAATTTCACTTGCTTTGCTTCCTTTGGTGGCAAGCGCATCAGCAACAGCGACACCAGCGGTTAAAAGCGCTGACGGTTACAAAAATAACTCAGTTATTGTTGTGTACAAACAACATGCTCGCGCAGCAGATAAAGCAGCTGCACGTAAGCTTGTAGCTGCGACTATTTCAGATGCAAACCTTGATGAAATAGATGATCGTTATAACCACATTCTTAAAGGTCGTATGGCGCAATACACGTTGAACGATAACGATGTAAAAGGCGCAATATCAAAACTGCAAAATCACCCAGCAGTAGAATATGTAGAGCCTGATCATATTGTGTCGATTAATGCACAACCTGATGATCCACAGTTCAGTGATTTATGGGGCCTTCACAACACAGGTCAAACCGGTGGCACCAATGATGCCGATATTGATGCGCCAGAAGCGTGGGATATCTCAACCGGTAGTCGCGACGTTGTCGTAGGTATTATCGATACGGGTGTTGACCATACACACGAAGACATTCAAGCCAATGCGTGGGTTAACCCAAATGAAATCGCAGGCGATGGCATCGATAACGATGGCAATGGCTACATTGACGATATTCACGGTATAAATGCAATTACCGATGTGGGCGACCCAATGGATGACCAAGGTCACGGTACCCACGTTGCGGGCACAATTGGTGCAACGGGTAACAATAGCCAAGGTGTAGTGGGTGTTAACCACTCTGTATCTATGGTTGGTTGTAAGTTCTTATCAGCACAAGGCACGGGTTCAACTTCAGATGCAATTAAATGTATCAACTACATGGTTGGCTTAAAAAATGCTGGTGTCGATATCAAGGTACTAAACAACAGCTGGGGTGGCGGTGGCTTTAGCCAAGCGCTATCTGACGCGATCACTGCATCTGAACAAGCTGATATCTTATTTGTTGCCGCGGCAGGTAACGACGCGGTAGATAACGACGCAAACCCTCATTACCCTTCAAGTTACGAGCATGACAGCGTATTAGCTGTAGCAAGTACTGATCACACAGATAATATGTCGAGTTTCTCACAATGGGGTTTAGCAAGCGTTGATATGGGCGCACCAGGTTCAAGTATTTTGTCTACTGTGCCAGGTAATGGCTATGCAACTTACTCCGGTACGTCAATGGCAACACCACATGTTGCAGGTGCTGCAGCATTAGTATTATCGTTAAACCCAACGCTTAGTGCATTAGAGTTAAAAGAGTTATTAATGAACTCAGGTGATGCAAACGCGGCACTGCAAGGTAAAACGGTTGCTGGTACACGACTAAACGTATACAGCGCACTTGAACAGTCTAATCCAGAGCCTGGATTTAGATTGATCACAAGCCCAACATCACAAACAGTAACAGCAGGTCAAACAGCAACGTATGAGTTTGAAATTGCGTCTGTTGCGAATTGGGATGACGTAGTAACACTTACTTTAGACTCATCAATTGCTGATGCTGCACTGTCAACTAACACTGCTACACCGGGTCAGATTGTTACGCTAACTGTGCCTACTGCCGCTGATACGCAGTGGGGTGATTATAGTTTCACGGTAACAGGTCAAAGTGGCGCGTTAGAGAAATCAAGTACTGTTGGATTATATGTTAACCCACAAGGGCTCGCTGATTTCACTTACGACAATAACGACGCAGTATCAATTCCAGACAATGACCCAGCGGGTGCATCGTCTGTCATTACTGTGCCAGATGAAATCACTATCTTTAACACACTCGCGACGGTTAATATTACTCACACCTACATTGGTGATTTAATTGTTACCCTTACTTCACCGACAGGCACTGTGACAACACTGCACAATAAATCGGGCGGTTCGAGTGACAATATTAACCAAACGTATGAAGCAGTTATTTTCAATGGTGAAAATGCAGCTGGCGATTGGACCTTACATGTTGAAGATACCTACAGCGCAGACACAGGCTCATTAGACAGCTGGTCATTAACCTTCAGTGCAATTGGCGATGTTGCGCCAGTAGCACCGGTTGCTGATTTTACCTTTGAGCGTGATGGCTACAATGTGATGTTCACTAACGCAAGTAGTGATCGCAACAATGATATTGTGTCGTATCTGTGGGACTTCGGTGATGGCAATACATCAACTGAAGCAAACCCAGTTCATGCGTATGCGGCGGCGGGCAATTACAGCGTGTCGTTAACCACAACTGATGCAGAAGGGTTAAGTGATACTGCGAGTAAAGATGTTCAGATCTCAGATGCCAACATTGTAGTTGATGTGAAACGTGCAAACTTATCGCGCACAGGCTTTATGCGTGTTGAGTTATTAATCGATGGCGCAACAGAAGGTACTGTTGATGTTTACCGTAATGGTGAATTGTATGAAACAGTAGAAAATGTGGGTGTTTATCGTGACTTCAGCCGTGGCGTAACTGAAACAAACTTTACCTATAAAGTTTGTCAGGCTGGCGATGTTTGCTCAAATGAAGTAACGGTTAATTTCAATTAATCAATTGTGATTTAATAACCTAACCGATAAGAGTTATCGTACGCTTTATGTTAAAACAAGTGCGGTAACTCTTTTTTATTTGAAGTTTAGGGTCTTATTAAAAGTTAATGCGTTTTGCCTGCCAAAAAGCGCTTCGCCAATAGCTATTTTTTAACGACGACACAATAACGCCTTGACTGGTCGAGGCATGTAAAAACTGATTATCTTCAATGTAAATACCAACATGATAAGTACGAAAACCTGTTTTAAAAAACACTAAATCGCCCGCTTGTAAGCCTGTTTTACTCACTTTGTTGCCAAATTCAGCTTGTTTGAGGGTAGTGCGCGGTAATAAAAAGCCAAAATGGTCAATATAGGTGGTTTGCACGAACGCCGAACAATCAATGCCTTTTTTTGATGTACCACCCAGTTTGTATGGCACGCCCCGCCAAGCATCTAGCTGTTGATAAAGCGCATTCGCCACAGAGTTATTACTTGATACGTTTACTTTGTTATTAGGCACAGGTGTTGTAGCGTTTGAGGGGGATTTTGCACAGGCAGCGAGTCCTAAACAAAGTGTTAGGTAAAGTAATGGGGCGGTATTTTGGCGTAACAGCATACTGATGCAATATCCTTTTGTAATGCGCTGATTTACTCTAATTGCTTTGGCTTTATGTTGTTACATGATTTACGTTGATAATCAATAGCGCGACCAAAAGTATCAAATTCGAAATGGCAACATTCGTCAAACAGTTCTCTAAGGGCTTTTCGACTTGTTTGTACACGCGATTTTAACGTGGAGTAGTGAATCCCCATATGTTCAGCTAATACTTTTTGTTGGGCATTTTCTAAATCAACCGCGATTAGCAACGCGCGCTGTGGTTCAGGTAAGTGTTGAATAAATGGCGTTAAACAATCGATTAAATCTTGCTGTACAGACTCTTCGTTATCAGAGGTAATAAGCGATTCTGGTATTTCATGTTGTTTTCCACGGGCACGATAAAAATCAATAATCGTGTTGTTAGCGATTTGAAAAAGCCACGACTTGAGTTTGCTAATATCATTTAGCAAATGCAGGTTTTTATGGGTTTTAATAAAAATTTCTTGCATTAAATCTTCTACATCAGCGCTGTTCGCCACCTTCTTTTTTAAAAAGCGCGTTAATGCGTGCTGATATTCAAGCCATACTTCTTCAATATTCACGACAGTTACTACCATTTTTATCATTACTACAAAGTGTGACAAATAAGACGTTATTTTTCATATAAAGACGAAGTTTATTTCGTCTTTTTTAACAGCCAAGCGTCTTACTGTGTGTAAATTAATTGAATTAGGTAGTAATTATGTCTTTTTTACAAAACGAAACATTCACCTTTACACCTGAAAATAAAGAGATGAGCAGACATAAACCAAAGGTTTTAATGCTTTACGGTTCGTTAAGAGAAAATTCGTACAGTAAGTTCGCTACACTAGAAGCGGCTCGTATACTTGAATATATGGGGGCTGATGTCAGAGTGTTTGACCCCGCCGGCTTACCGGTATTTGATAACAACGCGTCGGCCGAACATGCGAAAGTGCAAGAACTGCGAGAACTCGCATTATGGTCTGAAGCTCAGGTTTGGTGTTCTCCAGAAATTCACGGCAATATGTCTGCGGTATTTAAAAACCAGATTGATTGGTTACCTTTGTCATCTGGTGCACGTAGGCCAACACAGGGAAAAACACTTGCACTAATGCAAGTGACAGGCGGTTCGCAAAGCTTTAATGCCCTCAATAATATGCGCGTGTTAGGGCGCTGGATGCGCATGTTTACAATAGCTAATCAATCGTCGATTGCAAAAGCTTACCAAGAATTTGATAGTCATGGCGTGATGAACGCCTCAAGCTTTCGCGACCGCATTGTTGATGTAATGGAAGAGCTAATGCGATTTACATTTTTACTGCGTGACCATGATGGATTATTGCTAGACCGTTACAGTGAACGAAAGGCGAGCCAACAAAATATCGATGAGTTAAATCAACAACTAAAAACGCATATTCTCTCACCAAGGTGATAGGGCGTTCGGTAACTATTCATTCGATCAGTGCAAAGCTCACAACATAGTGAGCTTTGCATTTATTGTTTAGAAAAAATTTAATGAAATTTTCAATAAAATTAACCACTTTATATTGGTTTAACCTATTGACTCTAAAAGTGCCGCTTTTAGAATGCTCGCAGCTTAATAATATGGAAAAATTTGATGAAAAAATTCGCATGGTTTTTCGCACTCGTTGCGTTAATGTTTTCTTTTTCGTTTGATGCTGAAGCACGTAAAAAGTTTGGCAGCAAAAGCAAAGGTAAAACGAAACAAACCACAACAACACAACAAAAACAGCAAGTTGATACAAATAACCCAACGCTTCCGGCAAAAAAGTCTTCTAAAAAAGGCTTAATGGGTGGCATTTTAGGTGGTTTACTTGCCGGTGGGTTAATTGCAGCAATGCTAGGTGGCGATTTTGAAGGTTTCCAATTTATGGACTTCATTATTATTGCGCTGGTTGCGTTTGTATTATTTAAGTTGTTTAAAACATTTATGATGAAAAAGGCGCAAAGCCAACCGCAGTTTGCAGGCGTACCGCCAATGCAACAAGCTCCTTCGTCACAGACTGCGCCGCAACATTTTAGCAATCAAGGCTTTGCACAACAAAGCCAATCGGTACCTATGAATTTACCGATTAATTTTGACTTAAACGGCTTCTTGCAAGGAGCTCGTGAGCACTACCATACGTTACAAAAAGCATGGAATGATAACGACTTTACGGTGATTTCTGAGTACGTAAGTGAGCAACTGTTAGCTGAACTAAAACAAGAGCGAGCAGAGGTTGAAGAGGTAGCGACTGAAGTTATGTTTATCGATGCAGAACTGGCACGTGCTGATACATCACCTATGTTATGGGAAATCAGTGTACGTTTTCGTGGTAAATACCGCGATTTAGGCGATAAGCAAGAAGAGCCAATTGATGAAATTTGGCACCTAGAGCGCAGCTTGTCACAGCAAGATGCACCTTGGGTTATCGTAGGCATTGAAGATAACGCCGCGTAATTTGCTGAACAATTTAAGACCAAAAAGCAGCCAAATGGCTGCTTTTTTACGTTTATTAAGACTGATTTTTTAACAGTATAGATAAATGTTGTTGTAGCTCTGTTGGGCTATCTGGGGTATGTAAAAACCCACCTAACTTTGCGCCAGATAATTCTTGCCTAATATCGTATTTTAGCGCGTTTAAGCGAGGCACCACGTTGTCGCCTTCGACAAAGTACATGTCCAAATCCATTAAAAATGGTACGCGTAGCGACATAGTAATGCGCGCCATTAAATTGGGGTAAAGTGCCATTAAATCCGAAAAGGTGAGTTGAATTTTCTGTTTACCGATTATTTTAAAGCCCGCGGCTTTAATTTTATTGCGAATAAAGTGGTGTTTACCAAACAGGTAGGTTTCGGGTTTTAGTAAGTAAAACGAGACACATTTATTCTTAATGAGTTTTCTCATACGCACACTCCCTTACTTCAAATTATTGGCCACGTCGAGGTTTTAAATTATTTGGCCAATATGCTTACTATAGAAGCAAAAGCACATTGCTAACAAATTGTTTTGTGTAAATGATTATTACCGCACCGCTTTTTTAATTCTCGATTAATTTAGTGCTTTGCTATTGAGCGTATACGGTCAATTTTCTACAATGGCGAAAATTAAATACGTAATAAAGAAATAATTATGAACGATAAAACAGATTTACCAGCATTACCGGATCGTCTTTCAATTAACCCGCGCAGCAAATTCTACTCTGAAGAAGTGTTAAAGCTGGATATTGGTATTCGTTTCAACGGTAAAGAGCGCTCTGACGTTGAAGAGTATTGTATCAGTGAAGGTTGGATTAAAACTGCTGCGCCAAAAGCGTTAGATCGTTACGGCCAACCTATGCTTATTAAATCAAAAGGCACGGTTGAAGCGTTCTACCGTTAAGCTAAAAAGTGCACCTTTTTAGGTGCACTTTTTCAGCAGCTATCTATCGCTCAGTGATTTTGATTTATTGGGCTGTTCAACAAAGCTTAAACTCAGGTTGTTTAGTAAGCGCAATGCTTACAGCCATTACCACAGCAATAACCGCGTTTTAAATGCGCCCATTTTGTCATCACACGATAACCGTCTTCATTTAAATAATAATCTAACTTTTCAACGGGAAACTGGTTTTGATATTGCGCAGCAAGCGTAACTAATTCGCTATTTGATTTCGTTTCGTAAAGACGTGCTAGTTCATCGTTAATTTTATCAATTAAACATGCTTTACATAAACAATTGGCGTCTTTAGTGACTGGTAAAATATTGGGAAGCGAAAAACACCAACAACTGCCTTGTTGGCTTTCGCATTTGAATGGGGCTTGGCAAGAAATACAGTTCATAATTTGGCGCAAAAAAGCGTTAGCATAAGTAAAATACTACACTAACGCAAATTTCAATTAGCGGCGTTTGCACCGTTTACTTTGCTAAATAGTGCTTAACGCTAATCCGCCTAGCATAAAGCTAACAACTAACCAGATAATGGGTAGTTTTAATTGCTTCATAATAAAAAAGCCAATCAATACAAGAGCAATATCTTTTGGCGCAGTTACCGCACTTGTGAAAATCGGCGTATAAAGCGCCGCTATCAGCAACCCTACAACCGCGGCGTTAACGCCTGCAAGCGCACCACTTACGCTTGGTTTGTTAGCAAGTACTTGCCAGTCTTTTAGCACCGTTAATAACAGTAAAAAGCCTGGTAAAAATACCGCTAAAGTAGCGATTAGCGCACCAATAACTGGCGCATTATCAAATAGTTCATAGCCAATATAGGTGGCAAAGGTAAACATAGGGCCAGGTACCGCTTGCGCCGCCGCATAGCCTGTTATAAAAGCGTCTTGTGATAATTGATCGCCAACAATATTTTGCAGTAAAGGCAGTACCACATGACCACCGCCAAATACCAAACTACCGGCCTGATAAAAGTCATTAAATAGGCTTATTTCAGGTGCAAAAGGTGCAGTTAAAGGCAGCCCAAGCAACAAGGTTATAAACAACAGCAATGGTATTAGGCTAGGTTTAAATGTGTGCTGATGTGTCGTCGGTATTTTACCTTTTAATGCAACCGCGCCAATAAGTGCCGCGCCAATTAACACGGCAAATTGCGCGCTAAGGGTAGGGCTTACAAGCAATACGCACGCTGTGGCGATACACAAAAATACGGTTTTAGTGTCTTTACAGAAGTTTTTAAACATACCCCATGTGGCGTCGGCCACTACTAAAACGGCGAGTAGCTTTAACCCGTGAACAATGCTTTCAAAAATACTGTTATTAACCAGTGCACTTGAGGTGATAGCAAGCGCCAGCATAATAATCACTGATGGCAGAGTAAAGCCAACAAATGCCGCGATCGCACCTTGTAAACCGGCACGTTTGTACCCTAGTGCAAATCCTACTTGGCTCGAACCAGGGCCGGGTAAAAACTGACTAAGCGCAATCAGTTGACCGTACTCTTCATCACTTAACCACTTATATTTAGTGACGAAGGTTTGGCGAAAGTAGCCAATATGGGCCGCAGGCCCACCAAAACTGACCCAGCCGAGTAAAAAGAACGTTTTAAAAATACTGAACATACGCGCATAAATATCTGTGTTATCAAACCTGCGCAAAGCTTAAAAAAAGCGATACAATTAATCCAATTAATATTATTTGTAATAAATATGAATTAAATAGGATTGGTTAATGGTTTCGATTGAAGAAACGAAATGGCGCAATGTCGATTTAAACCTGCTGGTGGCTTTTTCGTATTTGTATCGCTTTGAAAGCGTTAGCTTAGCGGCAGAAAAGAACTTTGTTAGTCAATCGGCAATGAGTCACAGTTTATCGCGCTTACGGATATTACTTGATGACGAACTGTTTGTGCGAGAGGGCCATAAGATGGTGGCAACAGACTTTGCTCATGCGGTTTATCCGAGTATTGAGTCGATGCTGCAATTAGTGCAACAGCAGGTATTAAAGCGTGACACTTTCAATGCCAACACCTATCAAGGGGTTTGTCGAATCGGCTTAACCGATTACGCAGAGTATATTTTTGCGCCGGCTATTTTCGATTTAATTAGAACGCAAGCGCCTAATGCGCAAATTAGTTTCGTTAACGTAAATAGGGTGAATTACCGTGAGCTTAGTGAGCAAGAATCACTTGATTTGGTGGTTGGCAGCATTCCTAACTTACATAATGCGTTTGAAAGCGAGTTACTGTATTGCGAGCAACACATGTGTTTGCTAAATAAAGAGTTTGCCAAACGCATTATGCCAATCACAAAGCATACTCTTGCTAATATTGAACATGCGATTGTTAGCCCTGACGGTAGTTTAACCACTCAAGTAGATAATTTGCTGAGTGAAGATGGTTTAACACGCAGGGTGACTGTGGCTAGTCGTAACTTTTTAACCGTACAACGTTTGCTGTTGGAGCGAGAGCTTATCGCGATTGTGCCAAAGCGAATGGCCGAAATCTCATTACCTAACGATGCGCTACAAAGCGTCTCGCCGCCTATTAAGGTACCTGATTTTGATATCTCTATGTTGTGGTTAAAACGTTCACGGGCCAATGAAAAGCACATTTGGCTGCGTTCAATTATGAAACAAGTCGTAAGTTAGCGCCCGTTGACGGTTGAAGTTCGTTTTTGCAGTAATTTGATTTGGTTTTATACAAGGAAAGGCTAGGTGGAAACGCTACTTTATGTGATTTTTCCGATAACGTCTTTGGGCCCAGCAAAGTCACTTTCCTACATCAATGTGGGGCAACACAATAGGAAATTAATTAGGCGCCATAGTTAAATTTTACTCAAATAGCACAAAAATAAAACAGCGGCTGAATATTAAGCTTGGATTAAGGGAAATAATTGAACAATACACACTCCACAGAAGGAAAAAGTTATGAGCAATTTAATTTTTCAAAATAAGCTATCTTTTACATTAACACTGTTAGCCGCTATTGGGCTTGGCGTATTTTTATTGCCTGTAGTGTTATTTTTATGGCTAACCATGATGATGTTTATTGGCCTTAACGTGTTAATTGCAAAATTACGTGGCGGTACGCTAACGGGGAAAGGCTTTAAAAAGCCAAAATACGCATTTTATAAAGGCAAAATCGAAAAAGTGATTAACTAGTTTTAATTGTTTAGTTAACCCGAATCCACATAAACCTTAATCGCCTGCTAAAAAGGGCGATGTTTGTATTGATTTAACGTGCTGCTTTTTTGCGTAACATGCCATTTGTGCAGCACAGTTATATACGCGCTCAGTTACAAAGATAATTAAACATGTAAAAGGAGAGAGAATATGGGAAAGTTTCTTACACCAATACTGTCACTACTACTTGTTAGCATCAGTGCGTTTGCCAGTGCCGATGAATATCAAACTACGTTACAAAATTTTAAACAATCTCACGAAACCAAGCGCTTTTTTAATAGTGCCTATGGCTATGTGGTATTTCCAACCATTGGTAAAGGTGGCTTAGGGTTAGGCGCGGCCTTTGGTAAAGGTCAGGTTTACAAGCAAGGCAAAGCGGTGGGTAAAACAAGTGTTAGTCAATTATCGGTTGGCTTTCAAGCAGGCGGGCAAGCCTACAGCCAAATCATTTTCTTAAAAGACAAACGCGCGTTTGATGAATTTACTTCGGGTAATTTTGAATTTGGTGCAGGGGCGTCAGCGGTTGCTATTACCGCCGCGGTACAAGCGCAGGCAGGCTCTACGGGCGTAAGTTCAAGTGTCGGCACCGATGCAAATTCCACTAAGCAAAATAAAGCAAAATACCGTAAAGGCATGGCGGTGATGACGTTGGCAAAAGGCGGCTTTATGTACGAAGCCGCACTTGCTGGGCAAAAATATAATTACACGCCGTATAAGCAATAACACTCAAAAAAACCAGAGGCGACTCTGGTTTTTTAGTTGATGCTCTAGCTAATCAGCTTGGCTTAGTTGATGATGAATACTGTTAACTAAGTCGCGAGGTAAACACAGTTGATTAGCTAATGTTTGTAAATATTGCTGTGATGCACTCTGGTTTAAATCAATTGCGCTGGCGCTTGCTGCATACACTTCAATGCCCGTTTGTGCGTTAGGCACGGTTGCAACTAGCTCACTTAAGCTCATTGGCGCGCGTAATTCATCAAACAACATGGCTTTTTCTTGTGTTGTTAGTGCCATTTGCTCTACTTGAGCGAAAATAGTTTGGCGCTCATTTTCATCAATATGGCCATCGGCATACGCGGCGGCGATCATGGCGCGCATTAAAATTAACTGGCCGTTACCCGTTTCGTCTTCAACAACGGCATCAAAGCTTTGTTCTTGCATATGCGTCGGTTCAACGCGGTATTGGCTACTACGATTTTGCATTGCGTTATCAAACGCTTGTCTATCAGCGGCTTGCTGAGTTTGGCTACTTTTTTCGCTGTATTGTTGATACGCTTTCCAAGCGAGTCCGCCAACGGCTGCCAGTGCGCCATACTTTACCGCTTTCTTACCCACTTTTTTTGACTTCTTACCTGATAGCAAGCTGGTTAAGCCGCCACCTGCTACACCACCTAAAAAGCCACTTAGTGCACCTGATTTATTTAGGCTGCCAACTAATTTTTGTAGATCTTTCATTGCTTTCTCCTAAATTGATAACTTTCATTAGAGTAAAAAAAATGATGCAATAAAGGAACTGCAGAACTGTTACAAAGTGATTCAAACATTTTGTGATAATCGGCAATTAAAATGTGTGAGTTACATTTCTATGCGATAAATTTGTCACATAAAAGGTATAATCTCACACACATAACACAGACAGTAGGAGATGCTATGAGTGATACCAACCAACGCGAAATCTTAGCGGAATTTTTAGCGCAAAGTAAAACAAGCCAATCAGTGTGGGCACTGCAAGATAAAGAAAGTGAAGATTGGGTTGTATTAGATTCTCCTAATTTTGAAAATGCAGAAGTGATGCCGGTTTGGTCAAGCAAGTCGCTGGCCGAAACACACTGTGTACAGGAATGGCAAGCATTTACGCCAAGCGAAATTTCAATTAACGACTGGTTAGATTATTGGCTAGAAGATTTAAAAGATGATGACATTGTTGTGGGTGTAAACTGGGCTGAAGAAGGCGATATTGTTGAGCTTGAAGTGACTGACTTTAGCCAAGCGCTTGCCAGCATTCAACCAGTTAAATCATAACTTTATAGCCATTTTAAAGCAGCATTCACAGGCTAAGTGAATTGCTTTAATAAGTCGGCGTAGTTTACGCCGACTTTTAATTTTAAGTGCGTTAATCGTTAACGCCGTCAATATCGCCACGCCTTACCGGATAGCCTTGATTCATCCACCCAAAAATACCTTCCCACAAGACAGCTGTGCGGGTGTAACCACGTTGCCTTAGACGATTAATCGTGTGATCGGCGGCCGCACGCGGACATGAACAATAGGCAACAATTTGCACGTCTTTTGGAATGCCAGCCACAGTTTCATCTAAATCTGCGTAGTAGGGGAAAGGAATCGCCCCTTCAATGTGTGCGGTTTGCCAAACCGATGTAACTCGCGTATCGAGCAGTACCATGCGTTTTTTGGCTTGAAGCGCTTTGTTTAAGTCTTTCGACAGCACATACATACCATCTTTTAAATCAAAATTTGGATCGTCGCCGTTTTTGTTTACGATGTAATTTTCTGGTGTAGGCAGTGCTTTGAGTACTGGCGTTTCATCTTTCCAACCGAGCGACTTACTGCGCAAAAACGCGGTAATATTGTCAATATCAGTACTTGAAAGTTTGTCTTTAAACGCTTGCATCGGCGTATCTTGCCTTCCATTTTCAATGGCATAGCGAATAAACTCATCGGTATTATGAGCCAGCGCTGATTGGTTCATAATGGCAGGGCCGGTGATCCCTTGGCCTTTATCGCCATGACAGCTAGCGCATTCTTTTTGGTAGACTTGCTCACCTCGCGTAATATCACCGTGAACAGGGTTAGTGGTAAACTTTAAGCGATCGTAACCCGCCTGTTCAAATAGCCAATAGGTGAGATCCCAGGTTTCATCCAGTGTCATTGGGCCGCCAACTTCATCTAAATAACCGCCCATTGCTGTACCTACACGTCCGTACTGCATTGGTCGTAAAATTTGATGGGCAATACCTGATTCCATTAAGCTTTTACTGCGAAGTGACGGTGCGTGATCGTTTTTATGACCTTCGCGGTTTTCACCGTGGCAAAGAGCACAGTATTTTTGATAATTAGCTGCAGCGACTTTGGCTTGTTGTGTGGTTAATTTGCGTGGAGGTGAACGCAGTTCGCGCTCAGCTGAAGTACTGTTAAATGACACAAATGCCAGCATTGCTGAACATGCAATGGTGATTTTTTGAGTAAAGGTTAGCATGGAATTCCTTGTAATTTGCCCCAAAATCCAGAATATCAGCCAGTGGCTTTATTACTAGTGAAAAACAAATTTAGTAACAATTACGTGAAAGTATTTACGTTTATTGTGTATGGCTAAAAGTATGACTATTTATCTACAGGCGTTTTGATTAAAATAGTCTTGATGACCTTATTTACTCCCCTTATCTATAGTTTATTTTTGCTCGGCAGTGTTAGCTGTTACGTGCTGCATTCCTCTTTTGCGGTACCAATTGTGTTAGCGGCGACGTTTCCTGCACTTATTGGCAGCTTTATCCCGTTTAAAACTGAGTTTAAACATCACCCTTATGCAGCAATTTATTCAGGCTGCTTTGCCGGAATGTGCTCTACTGCAGCCATTACTTCATTGTGGGAACTAATATTTGTCGCCTTGATTGGCACATTTCTGTATATAAAAAGCATTAGTTTATTTGAAGGGTTTGGCGGCAGATTAGGTGGAATCGCGTTTACCTGTAGCGCTTTGTTTGTATTGATTAAAGGTGTGTTATGAGCCTAGATTTAATGCTTATTTCACTGTTTGGCGCACTTGCTACCTATTTACTTGCCAAGCGCAATCGGTTTGATGGCATAAGAGCATCCACTTCGCTTTCGATTATTGCTTATTTGTTTTTTTACACCTTGCAATGGGATGTTGCGCTTTATAGTTTAGTGTTTTTTGGCAGCACCTTTGTTGGCATGAGCGCTCCTAAACGCTTTGGGATTTATACTCAGGTGATTGCGGCGGTACTGTTTTCAGTATTGTTTGAAAACTTGGTGCCGTTTATTAAAGATTATGGCGGTGCCCTTGGTTTAAGCGCATTTTTCTCGGTGTGTGTGTGCCATTTAGGCATTTTACTTGGCGCACCGCGCAGCATTAAAGTGGATAAATAACGCTAAAAGTGAACTAACAGACTTAGCTGCACGTAAAACTAACTACATCAACACAGTTTAAGAGGTGTGTATGAAGTGGTTAATACTTGGCGCACTACTTTTCTTGCAAGGATGCAGCAGTAACTATTTTTTATATAGCCCTAATGACAAAATTGTCTTTTCAAAAGACGATTTTTCACACCCAGTGAAAGACAGTTTTATTCGTTCTCGCTCTGGCAACACTTTACATTTACAACACCATTTAAGCGATAACCCTCAAGGGCTCGTTATCCACTTCCATGGTAATCGTGGTAATTTGTCGCAAACCGTTGAGAAAGTAGTATGGCTGGTTGATGAAGGTTACGATGTGATGCTGGTTGATTATTCCGGTTACGGCTTATCAAGCGGCAAAGCGACCCGTGAAAACCTAGCATTAGACGCACAGACTGTATTTGAAATCAGTCACGGACTAGCCCATCAGCATAAAGTGATTGTCGCCACGTCTATGGGCGGCGCAATTGCCCTTGATGGTTTGGCTAAAAGCAAACTTGAGCGTTATTTCGACCTGTTAGTAATAGATTCAAGCTTTGAAAGTTATCAAAACCTTGCGCGAGATGTCGTAGCAAATGTACCAATTGCAAAGTGGTTTAGTAGCCGTATTCCTGCGCTTGTGAGTGATGAACGCTCACCTGCCAGTAACATCAAGCAAATTGTGAATATTGACACCATTATTGCCCATTGTAATGATGATAGATTGATCCCCATTACTCGTGGCAAGGCGCTCTTTCAAGTAGCTGGTGACAACAGCCAATTTTGGCAATTTAACGGATGCCGCCACGCGCGCACTTTTACCGATGAGTTTCCAAATAATCAGCAGCGATTATTAGCGCATATCAGAAAGAATCGTGGCGCAAGTTTAGTTGCAAGTAATACGTTAACCAGTCCTTAATTGGCTTGAAGGTGCCTTTGTTATACAGTGTTAAGTGCATAGAAAGGCACGCCTAGGCGACTCGATAACATTAGTGCGAGTTATATAAAATACCACCCGGTTAGTTCTAGCCCAAGTATTAATGCAAACACTGCGCTTAATGGTTGCTTGTTTGGAATAACCGGCACTAACGCGTAAAAAGGCTTTCTTTCAAACAGCACACTCAATAAACACGCAAGCACAGTAACTAACCCGCAAAGCAGTACAAGCGCGTTTGAAAAACCATTTTCTAGTGTTAACGCAATGACACTTAAAGCGATTAAAAGCCACGCGCCGAGGCGGAACCAGGTGCTTTGTTGAGACGATGGTTTGAACTCACGGCCGAGCGCTTTGGTGTATTTGGGCATCGCCAACATAAATAAGCAAAGCGCTTGATAAATTAATAGGCTTGAAACTAATAAAATCATGCTGCTACCTCGCGGCGTTGCTTTTCTTTTGGTGCTGTTTCAGCTTTTACTAAACGGTGTTTTTTCACAAGCATTGCAATACAGATACAAAGCACAGAAGCGGCAAGATTAACTAAATCAAAACCAGCAAATACCCAATCATTTTGCTTGATACTAATAATTAAACCACGCTCGGTGGTTAGGCCGTTGGTGATTGGTACCAGCGCAAATAAAACGGCAGCCATAAGCCATTGCTGGTACCAGGCAACTGAGCCGCGGTTTTGCCAAGAATGTTTGCACGCATGCAGCAAAAACACTAACCACGTTATAAACAAACAGTGCATTTCCCAGTTTGCACGCGCTGCCATTTCTACAGGCAACAAACGGTTAGCAATAAAATAAACGGCAATGGCAGCGGGTAACCCAACCACTGTACCTATATTTAACCCTTCGGTTAATTTAAAACTAAATGGCAAACCAGCAGGGTTTGAGAGCGCCTTTTGGCGGCGTTTTGTCGTCCACAGTATCATGCCCGAGGCAATCATGGCGCAGCCTGTTAACCCCGTTAAAAAGTACAACCAACGTACGGGTAAACTCGCGAAAACCCCTTCATGCAACTCTAAAAAGATAGATTGCACATGACGCGTGCCTTCAAATTGCGGTGTATATGCGTACGGTGCGCCGTTAGTGGCGTGCAAAATAAGTTTTGCACCGTCATCACTTGGTGAGGCTTGCTCAAGTGAAAACACCGCTAAGCTGTTGAGATCGTTAGGGTGATATATGCGCATCGCGTAACTTTGGCGTGTATCATTATGCTGCGTTAATACGTCTTGCGCTTTTTGATAAAGCACAGGCAGTGGTAATTGGGCGGCAGGTATTCCAGCTGCATCATTTGGTGCACCGCGTTGATAATACTCATCAAAAAAACGTTTTTTACTTTCTTCTTCAAAGCCATAACTGGCGTTCATAACAAACGGCACGTAGGTGAACATAAACATGATTAAGCCAGAGTAAGTAATCATTAAATGAAATGGCAAGCTTAGAACACTCATTAAGTTATGCCCGTCTAACCAAGATGTAGCACCCTTGTTTGAGCGAAACGTAAAAAACTCTTTAAAGATTTTTTTATGTACCACAATGCCAGTAACTAAGCCAAGCAACATAAACATGGTGAAAATACCCACTAAATAATAAGCGAAGCGGGTAGGCAAATAATGCAATCGATAATGCATGCGATATAAGGCTTGCCCGCCACCCGATTTACGGTGCTCAAGTACTTCGCCTGTTTCGCCATTTAGAGTTTTACTAACGCGTGTTAGTTTATCCTCGTCATTTTTTTGTTGATAGTTTAACCATAAATGCGGTTCGCTACGAGTGAGGGGTAAATAAATACGCCACTCTTTGGCATCTTGCCCGTATCGCTGCAAATGGGTTTGCGCGGTTGTTAACGACGTTTCAATATTGGCGGTGTTCTTTGGTAATTCAGGTGCCATCCACGCATCAATTTCACTGTCGAAATAACCTACGGTACCGGTTACAAAAATAAAATAGAGTAGCCAGCTAACTAAAATGCCTGTCCAGGTATGAAGCCACGCCATAGACTGGCGAAATCCACTTTTCATATTAACCTCTCAGCCAAAACATAAGCGCATTTACCAGCGCGCTAATAGTAAGCACCAACAAGCTATAAATGAACACACTGCGATAACTTTTGGCTGAAAATACGTACATGATGTAACCCGTATAAAGGGCAAAACTCAACATTGAGCTCGCAGCAACAGCGTCTTTTTGTGAGAGAGGCAATAGAAAAGAAATTAATACACTGACCGAGATAGTTAGTGCATAGCCTAAAAATGCGGAAATTAAAATACGGTAGCAGATTTCCTTTTTAAAACTGCTTTTTGACGAAACATGTTCCATAAATAAACGAGAAATAAAATCAAAGACAGCAAATGATAACAGTTATTGTTTTTATTATAAATATGGGGGAGGTGTTTGATGCGATAAGAGTGTAATTATTTGTTGTTGTGTGTGGTGTTTGGTTTGAAGTTTATTGAATACGTTAATGTTGAGTATAAAACTTCAGGTCTTATGATGTTAGTTTTGGTTAACTCAAAGTAAAAAATATTTGACATGTTAAGGTGCTGGTTTATATTTGTTCATGTCAAATATTTTTAACTTCATGTAAGGAATAACAAACATGACTAAAAATGAGTTACGGGATTTTCTTAATTCGATTAGCTTTCGTGAGTTGACGCTGACGGTAGATTTAGTGGCAACACTTGGCATTTTATATTTCTATTTAACGCGTTTGATTGCTGCGACGTCTGAAATGCAAGCTGATGCTAGTTTTGTTTCTAGCTTATTGCTTAAGGCAATTGTATTTTCGATTGTGGTTGCTATTGCGAGCAGAATATTACTGCAAGTGGTTAGCGACGGAGAGTTAGAGCAACCCCTTGATGAACGAGAAAAATTAATTGATTTATTTGGTAATAAACATGCCTTGTGGGTGCTGCAAGCCGGTGTATGCATTGCTATTTTTCAGTACACTGCTGAGGCGCAAAATTGGCTGCCAGCTAAAGGGGAACAACTGCCATTTTTAGCGCTGCATATTATGGTTGTGTCGTTTATTGTGTCGGAGGCGGTTAACTATATAATGCAGCTTGTTAAAGGCCGAATGAGTGCAGTATATGGCTGATCTTCAAATTACTAATCAAATTAAAATGCTGCGTTTTATGAATGGTGAAATGACGCAAAAAGAATTAGCCGAACGCGTAGGCGTTACGCGCCAAACCATTATGGCAATTGAAGCTGCCAAGTATTCCCCCTCGCTTGAGGTCGCGTTTAAAATTGCTGCTGTGTTTAATTTGCCTTTAGAAAGCGTATTTCAGTATCAGTAACAAGCGACTAGGTTGCGCATTAAATATGCAAATTAGTCATAATAAACACTGACATAAATTACGTTTTAGATTAGGATAAAAATAAAAAATAAAAAATAAAGGCTAATCAAGCAATGGATTTCTTGTTTAATGGCAAATTCTGGCTAAGTGCCGTGTTTATTGCGGTACTTTTGGGTTTTGCATCACAATTACGCGCCGATGACCGACCTTGGTTAAGTTACCTTATTAATCCATCGTTTTGGTTCTCTGGTGCAGTCGACGAAGACAAATCTGATTCTTATTATTATTCATACGATAAACAGCAAATTCGTTATTCGCCCATGGGGAATTGGTTTGAACTTGGCAACACCCTAATTGAAGGGGCCGATGTTGAGACATTTGAAGTACTCGCGCGCGATTTCGCTAAAGACAAAAACAATATTTATTACCAATCAGATGTGATCACCCGTTCAGTTGATTACATGACTTTTTCACTTGTTAATGAGCTAATTGCGCGCGATAAAGATCACGTTTATGTGCCATCGCGATTTGTTGCTGAAAGTGCCTTAGCTGAACAATCAGACTCCCCGTTGCATATCATTAGTGATGCAAATCCAGCTAGTTTTGAAATAATAAATGAGGCTTGGACGAGAGATGATAAGCAGGCTTATTATTATTTTGTACCGCAAGCGGTTGATGTTGCATCTTTAGCGCTTTTAAATGAATACATAGTTAAAGATGCGCATTCGGTATTTATTAAACACGAAGATCGTTTTATTAAAACCCAAGTTGCGGGCCTACATGTTAACGCGCTAAATGAACAGTTTATTTATGACGAGCATATGCTGTATTGGTTTGAAGCAAGTTATCAGCAAAACGATAATGGCGATTCGCAATCTAGTGTCTGGTTGGAGTCGGTTGCTTATCAAAATATCGATTCTTTTAAGCGCTTTAATGATGACTATTTTACCCTCGATGATAGCGTCTATTTTGGCAAAAATCGTGTTGAACACGCTGATGCAAAAACCTTTCAGATTATTAATAATGCCGGCTTTGCCAAAGATGCAAGTCAGGTGTTTTATCAACAACACCGCTTATCGAATGCCGATGCGCACAGTTATGCTTTATTGCTAGAGCATGGCAGCTATGGCCGCGATAATTCGCGCATTTATTACAAAAACCAATTACTTGGTGAAAAACAAACACCGTTAAAAGTGCTCAGTAATGATGATTATTTAGTAAGTGGTGGCAAGGTATTTTTCCAAGGTAAAGTAATAGACGGTGCCAATGCTGACTATTTCACTTTGTTGGAACGCTTTGCAAGTTACGCAAGTGATGGTAATGCGGTTTATTTTCAAGATAAAAAAATTGAAGGCGTTGATTTAAATACTGTGGTTGTGATTAATCGTGATATGGCAATTCGCGACGCGAATCATGTTTATTGGCATGGGTCACGAGTTGAAGGTGCAGATGTGAACACCTTTATGCGAAGCCATCGCAATTACGAAAAATACGATGCAGAAGATAAACGCTATTTTTATAAAAATGGCATTCGCGTTGCGACAAGGAATGATTAGTTGTGCCTAGTGGGTTTACAACAGTAGAGTTTAACAGCCACTAAGCTACTAACTAAACACATGAAGATGTTGAACTTTTCATATTGGTGATGCTCTTATATTAAAATAATAATAAGGATATAAATATGAAACGCCTGGTCTTTTTCGCATCTGCATTAGCGCTTACCGGCTGTACTGCGACTATTAAAGAGTCACGCTTTATTGCACAAGATGATGAAAAAACGCTTTATAGCGATACCTTTATCAACACCTTGAATGCACAAACACCGCGCCATAATGTCAACGTGATCTCAATCCCGTCAGAAGATAAAACCACTACCTTGTACGGCATTTTCTTAGATAATGAGAAAACACAAAACACAGTTTTGTATATTCCCGGCAATGGCATGAGCGTTGAAAAAGCGGCCACCAACGCCTTGCTTGAGCTTGCCGAATACGATTACGACATCGTGATATTTGACCGTCGCGGCTTAGGTGCGAGCGAAGGCACTGCCACAATCGCTAATTTAATCAGCGATGCTAATGTTACCTTCGACTATACCAAGCAATCCCTTAAAGCCGACAAAGTGATTGTGCATGGTTATTCACTTGGCAGCTTTATTGCTGCGCAACTTGCCAAAAATAAAGCGGTCGATGGGCTAGTAATGCAAGGCTCGGCGACTAACGTAGATGATTGGGTAGATGAAGCGATGCCTTGGTATTCTAAAGTATTTGTTGATGTGCAAATTGATGATGCGTTTTACTCGGTTGATAATAAACAAGTACTTAGTGAAAACTATGTAGGGCCACTGCTTGTGATAGGTGGCGCTGATGATAAACAAACGCCTGCAATTTTGTCAGAGAAACTATTTAGCGCAAGTACAAGTACTGAAAAGCAGCTGGTAATTGCAGAAAATGCCGGTCACGGCGAAATGTTCAAAAGTAAAAATGTGCAAGTTGCTTATCAAACCTTTCTTGCAAAATTTTAACCTGTAACTTTTAACCTGTAACTTTTAACCTGTAACTTTTAACCTGTAACTTTTAACCTGTAACTTTTAACCTGTAACTAAGCCCACTCAATAGCGAACGCAAAGTGGGCTTATATTCGTTAACAGCGAATTGACCACCCCAATTTATGACTATACTGAGTGAACGATTATTTTCTCAGGACTTGTTATGAACCATCTTAAATTCGACGCGTCTAGCGTTACCCTTGCGCTAAGTTGCAGTTTTGCCATTGTATTGTTAACTGGCTGTTCAAAAGCCGACCCCGTTCCCGTAACTGAATGTAAAGCTGTGGTAAGCCATGCAAAGCGTGTTTTAGGTGATAAAGCGCCGAGTAGTTCACAAATGTTGAAACAGTGTAAAGCATCGAGCGATGAGGCAAGAGGATGTGTGATGGCGGCAGATAAGCCAATGAAATTATTAGATTGCGACTTTTAAGTGATCGCCACACTGTGTTGTTCAGTACTCACTTAAGCAAATGTAAAAACTAAGGGAAACCAATCATGATTACAGCTTACGCAGCAAAAGTGCCCGGTGGCATGCTAGAAAAACATACGATTGAAGTAGGTGAATTAGGCGATCACGAGGTAGAAATTGAAGTTGAATATTGTGGCATTTGTCACTCTGATATTTCAATGATCGATAACGAATGGGGGTTTTCACAATACCCGCTTGTGGCGGGTCATGAAGTTGTTGGTCGTATTGTAGAAACTGGCAGTCACGTAAATAGTTTACAACAAGGACAGTTAGTTGGTTTAGGCTGGCATTCAGACTATTGCCAAACCTGTTATTCGTGCAATACCGGTGATGAAAACTTATGCGCAGCGGCAACGCCTACAATAATAAGCCATGGCGGGTTTGCAAATAAAGTGCGAGCTAATGAAAAGGCTGTTGTTGCGTTACCGGATGGCATGGATGCGCAATCTGCGGGGCCGTTATTTTGTGGCGGTATTACCGTATTTAACCCACTGGTGCAATTTGATGTAAAACCAACCGATAAAGTTGCGGTAATTGGCATTGGCGGCCTTGGGCATTTAGCGCTGCAATTTTTAAATGCATGGGGGTGTGAAGTGACCGCATTTACATCATCTGAGGCAAAATCAGACGAAGCAAAAAGCCTTGGAGCACACCATACGCTGAACTCGCGAGATAGCAGTGAAATTGAGGCTGCGGCAAATCAATTCGACTTCATCATTTCAACGGTTAATGTAAAGCTGGATTGGAATTTATACCTTTCAACATTAAAACCAAAAGGGCGCTTACACTTTGTGGGAGCTACGCTAGAGCCACTTGATTTAGGTGCGTTTGGTTTAATTGGCGGGCAAAAACAAGTATCAGGTTCACCTGTGGGCAGTCCGGCTACAATAGCCCAAATGCTGGAATTTGCTGTACAGCATAATATTAAACCACACATTGAAACCTTTAAAATGAGTGATGTGAACAATGCGTTGGCGCATTTAAAGTCGGGCAAAGCGCGTTATCGTATTGTGCTTGAAAAAGATTAATAGGCTAGTAGGGTGTAAATACTTATTTAGCACGCAATACGTTTAAAAGTGATATGGCACTGCCATATCATTTTTAGTTTCTGACACCGTTTTAATTTCAAGCACCGTTTTAATTAATCAGTTTAATACCAGCCCGAAAACGCGTCTTTAATACCATTGTGATGGGGAATTGGTTACACTCTTTGGAATAACATAGCTTTATTAACCATCCATATTTATTCATGAATTACTTAATCTCAGTCACTATTTTATGGGCATTTTCATTTAGCTTAATTGGTGTGTACTTGGCAGGACAAGTCGACGCTTGGTTTAGTGTGCTAATGCGTGTAGCGCTTGCCGCAGTAGTGTTTTTACCGTTTTTAAACATTACCCGTATTGCCAAACCGCTTGCGCTTAAATTAATTGCTATCGGGGCGATTCAATTAGGCGCTATGTATGGCTTTTACTACCACAGTTTTTTGTATTTAAGTGTGCCTGAAGTACTGTTGTTTACTGTAATGACACCGCTTTATATCACGTTATTAAACGATGTTTTAGAAAGGCGCTTTAACGCCCAGTTTCTACTGGTAGCCATTATTGCCATTATTGGCGCGGTGGCAATTCGCTATCAGGGCATTGATGGCGATTTTGTGTTTGGCTTATGCTTAGTACAGGGCGCCAATATGTGCTTTGCCAGCGGACAAGTATTTTATAAGCGTGTAATGAGCGAACAATCGCTTGATCATAAAACTGCATTTGCCTGGTTTTTTGTGGGTGCTTTAATTGTTGCGGCAACGTGCTTTGCCTTATTTGGCAATATCAATAAATTACCAACAACTGTTACGCAATGGGGTGTTTTAACTTACTTAGGATTAATCGCCTCGGGTTTTGGTTACTTTGCATGGAACAAAGGCGCAGTAGCGGTTGATGTAGGCACACTTGCGGTAATGAATAATGTGCTTATTCCGGCGGGCATTGTTGTAAATTTAGTGATTTGGAATCGCGATGCAGATTTACTTCGTTTATCGCTTGGCGGGGCAATTATGCTCTTGGCACTTTGGCTAAATCGGGTTTTTACAAAACGTTTAGCACATTCACAATAATGGTATTTTAAGTACATAAAAAAGGCGCTTATTGGCGCCTTTTTTAATGTAATTAATGATTAAAACAGGTAGTTAATACCTAAATTAACCGTAGCGCCTTTGCCTTTCACATTGTAGCCACTGCCTGTGTAAGACTGAGAACGAGCAGGATAATAATCGTTATTAAGTAAGTTTTCTACACCGCCATATACTTTGAGACCTTGGCTGATTTGGTATGAAGTACTTAAGTTAACAACATTGTAGCTACTTACCGGACCATTGGTGCCTGTGTATACGTTTCCTACTTTTTCAAAACGGTCACGGCTGCCAACATGCATCATGGTAAGTGATGCGTGCCAGTCATTTGTGATGGTGACATCGGCATAAGCTGCAAACTTAGGTGGGTTAATTGTACTGCCGTTAAGGTATTCATCGGTATCGGTGTTTTTACCTTCTAGCCAGCTGTAGTTAACACCTAGTGTAAGGGTATCGCTTGGTTTTGCTTCAAGTGCGGCTTCAAAACCGTAGATTTCTTGCGGCGAGCGCACGCTTTCGTACTTACCTGTTGCTGCATCTTCTACAAGGCTGGTACCAATATTTGATTTACTGATGAAAGTGGCAAACTGATAGTTGAAAATACCGTAGTAGCCGTCAAAACCAATTTCATAGTTTTTAATGATTGACGCATCTGTATCAATTTTGTTGATGCTTGGCGCAGATGCGGTGCGTAAGGTACGTCCTAAATCTGTCACATCAAAGCCTTCAGAATAACTTACAAATGGCATAAAGGTGTCAAACGCGTTGTAACGTAAACCAAGGTTGTAGGTTGTTGCGCTGTATTCAATATCGCCGCCAGCGACATTGACTACGTCGCTACAAGTTTTGCGACACACCATAAGAGTTTGAAAATCATTCACCGATACATCAATTTCTTCATGGCGAAGACCCGCTTTTACTACCCAATCATCATTAATTACGAACTTTGATTGAAAATAAAGCGCGGCGTTATCCATGTCCATTTCAGGCGTCCAATCACGACCATCTACCATGGTTTGTGCTGTCACGTCGTTGAGTAAATCGATACCGTAAGTGAAGCTTGCCGCAGTGTTATCAAAATCAACTGTAGTATTAAAGTTTGCACGAATACCGGTTTTTTCAGACTCAATCATAGACTGGCCGCCCGCTAAACCTAGCTCAGGATCACGGAATTTAGTGCTGTAGAAAAACACATTTTCAAGTTTCTGCCAGTAAACATCACCGGTAAACAAGGTATCGGTAAAGATTTCAGCGTGCTCGTATTGTAACTTTAAGTTGTGGTTACCACGCGGCCCTTGCGGATCGCCCGGCGCTTTAATCCCGCTGGTGTTTTTCTCAGCGTAGCTTTTTTCGCCGTCGTTAACGGTTTTGTTGATGCTGATATAGTCGGTTTCTTGCTGACCTTCAAAATAGTTGTAAGTAAGCGACAGTGCACTTTGGTCGGTTAGGTCGTAGCCGATTTTAGTAAATGCATTTTTTGATTCAAAGCCAGACATACCATAAAGCAAACCAAGCGGGTCGCCGTCGGCATCTTTAATAATGCCGTTATCTTCATAAGCGACATTGGCAACAAAACTTAACTTATCGTTACGACCATCCAGTGTTACATCGGCACGTTTGCCTAAGCTGTCGTCGAAATCGGTTACTGAAAAATTAGTCGCAAGATTAAGTTTACCGTTAAAGCCGTCTTTGCTGTCGGCATTTTTAGTAATGTAGTTGATGATACCGCCCGCAGCACCGTTACCATAAATTGAGGTAGCACCTTTAATCACTTCAACGCGTTCAATAACACTAGGATCAAGAGAGCGAATTGCTAAACGACCATTTCTAAGGGGAGTAGATTGCGGTAAACCATCAATTAATACAAGCGCACTACGGCCACGTAAGTTTTGACCTGAACTACTGTTAGTGCCCGTGTTTGGCCCCATACCTGGTACCTGAATGGCTAAAATGCTTTGCAATTCATTAGTTACTTCCATATTTCTTAGTAGTGCTTGCTGATCAACGATCACTACCGATGCTGTTACTTCATCTAAACGCTCTTCAACACGGCTGCCCGTTACGATAATGCGTTCCATATCTTTGGCTTGCTGTTCGGCGATGGGTGCGTCGGCAAATACGGCACTAGAAACAAAGAGTGCGGTTAGGCTGAGGGAGGTTTTTAACATGGTTGATCCGATACTTGAGTAAAAAATTAGTGCGGATGTTAATGATATTGATTATTAATTGCAATAAATAAGAGGTCTGTTGAGTTTTATTTATTTACTATTTTAATGATATGTATCAAAGAGCTAGTTACAGTTTTACTGAATGACTCACCCAGAGAAGCAGTGTATTACTTGTTTTAGTACGGTTTAACTAGATTGTAATTGCGGGACCTTGATTCAAGTTGATAACAAGACATAATTTAAGTTAGCGAGTGTTTACTCGGGGTTTTAGTTGCGTCTAATAATCTAGAAAACTCATTACTCGAGCCGAGCAGTGATTTTTTAATATCGCGCCATTCGTGGCGATGATGACCAAATTGGTCTTGCCATAAGGCAATCGTTGGTTGATCTGGTTTAAACACAGTGCAGCCGCGCTTTATAAACTCCTGTTCACAGTTTGATTCGATATGACTGACATTACTTAGTTGAGATAAAAAGGTTTTTTCAGCGGCATCGTTCACAGCTAAACGCAGCGTTCGCGGTAAGGTGTTAAGCCATTTTTGACTGACTACGTTGACCCAGGTATCAGGCACAGAATTAAGCTGCGTAATGGTGGCGATTTCGTCACGTAAATTATTTGGACCTGCATACAGGCCTACTATACCGGGATCGAGCACGTGAAACTTGCCGACGCGTGCCATTGCTGCAACGTTTGCCCATTTTACTTCAACAACATGCGCATCTGTCATGCTATAAAAGTGTTTAAGCACTTTACTTGCAGGTATGCGTAGCACTTTATTTTTGAGATCGGTAGGGACCTTAATAACTGTGTTTGAGCGTTTTGTAGTACTGAGTGTACGCGAGCCCGTAATGTAGTGATATAAAATAGCCAACTTGCCTTGCTTTGCTATTTTTTCAATTACGTTTTGTTGCCAGTAGGGCGAGCTGATGAGGTTTAGCAAGGCTTGATCGTCACCTGCCCAAAACGGAATGTTTAAGATATCTAGAAGTGGTAACGCACGCGATAAATTAGCAACCGAAATAAGTGCTGCATCAACGCGTCCCCGCGATACCGCAGCCATAAGGTCGGTACCAATGCCCATTGCGCCTTGTCCTTGAATATCAACATATATCTTGCCTTGTGACAGGGATTGAATATTGCGTTTAAACTCGATATGTAAATGTGGAACGAATGAGGCATCTGAGGTGTGATAGGGCGATGCGAATACTAAGCTATGTTCACTACGCTGTTTAATTGCGTCGTCTTGTTCCAAATCATCGGCATTTGGTAGGGTTGTTGCTGCGTTTAAATAGCCAACCTGAAAAAGCGAGCTTGCAACAAGCGCGCTCGACGATTTGATAAAATAACGACGTGATATTGGCATATTTTAAGTTTAGCCAAATTCAGAATGCTTTCAATGCGCGCTAGGGCTGTTTTCTTTGCTAGTCAGATACATCTTTAATCGTAAACGATTCAAAAATCTCCTCTTCTTGCTCTAGTTTTTCTGCCCACGCGGTTACGCCGTCAAGTGATAGATTAGGTCCTGCCACATAACGTGACACGCTGTCATCTTCACTGATTGCAAATTCAATTAGGTATCGTTTAGTTGTCATCATATTGCCACCGATGATTTATATGCTCATCTTTTGGTTTACCCGTTTTTGATTACAAATTAATGACACAGTTTGAAGAAATTTCAAACAACTATTTTTACCTTCTGTTTACATTTGTTATCGAAACTGCAAACCCCTTGCTCTGTATGGCCTACAGCAGGCTCAATCAAGATTTAAATAGAGTTTTGACTCTAAATGTAAGGAAATTGTAAAAATAATGCTTTAAAGTAGCGCGGCAATAATTTCAAAAAGTTGCACAGGAAGTAGTATGCAAAGGATGGTGTTGATTTGAATTTTTAATAAAAACAAATGGATAACCATGAATCTCTCACGCTTAAAAATCGTAACATCAATTATTGTTGCAAGTTGTGCAACAAAATCGCTGGCAGCAGCACCTGAAAATTACTATCAATCGGCTGATCAATCTTCGCCAACTAACCTAAAACAAAGCCTACATAACATCATTAAAGGGCATACTAAAATTCCGTATACTTCATCAAGCACCGACACTTGGGATGTACTGGAAATTGCGGATCAAGATCCGGCAAATAGTAATAACGTGATTGATGTGTATAAAAACGCGAGCTATGCAAAAGTTGGCGGCGGCAACACTCAGTATAATCGCGAGCACAGTTGGCCAAAATCGTACGGCTTTCCAAGTGACGGCAGCAATAATTACCCTTACACAGATTTGCACCATTTGTTTATTGCTGATAGCAGTTATAACTCAAGCCGCAGTAATAAACCGTATGCAACGTGCAGCGATGCAGCCTGCATTGTAAAAGCAACGGAGCTTAACAATAATCGCGGCGGTGGCTCAGATGATATTAACTTAACGCTTGGTTCGGGTGCGACGGGAGCATGGCAAACGTGGCCTGCACGCCGTGGTGATGTAGCGCGTGCACTTATGTACTTAGCAGTGCGTTATGAAGGTGGTAGTCACTCAGTCACAGGGGTGTTAGAACCTGACCTTATTCTGACCGATGACCGCATGTTAATTGAGGGCTCAAAAACAGGTGGCAATGAAGCGATTGCTTACATGGGATTAAAATCAACCTTGCTAGCATGGCATAAAGCCGATCCCGTAGACAGTTTTGAAACGCGCCGAAACGACGCAATCTTTGAACATCAAGGTAATCGTAATCCATTTATTGACCACCCAGAATTTGTTGCATGTGTATTTGAAAGCAGCTGTTCAGGTGAAGGCCCTGATACTGGCACACCGACCACACCAAGTGACAGCACGCCTTGGATTAACGAGCTTCACTATGACAATGACGGCACCGACATAAACGAAGGTGTTGAAATTGCAGGTGCCGCGGGCATTGATCTCAGCGGTTGGTCGCTAGTGGCATACAATGGTAATGGTGGCAGCGCATATAAAACCGTAAGTTTATCGGGCGTACTTGCAGATCAGCAGGGTGGTTTCGGGACGCAATTTTTTGCGATTGCAGGTTTGCAAAATGGCGCGGCTGATGGCATAGCATTGATAAATTCGAAAAACGAAGTGGTGCAATTTTTAAGTTATGAAGGCAAGCTAACTGCAACTGATGGCCCTGCAAAAGGGTTAACATCAACCGACATTGGCATTGCACAAAGCACAAGTACTCTTGTTGGAACATCATTACAACTTAAAGGTACAGGCAAAGTGTATAGTGACTTTAGTTGGCACTTGGCATCGGCTACATCAAATCAAGTAAATTCAGGTCAAACATTTGAAGGTGGTAGCACAACACCAACTGAGCCTGCGCAGTCAGTATTTACCAATACGACAGCAACGGCAATTCCAGATAACGCGTCAGTAACATCAAACTTAGCGATAACGCGTTTTGGCAGTGCCAACACTATTACGGTTGATGTAGATATAACGCATACCTATCGTGGTGATATTAGTTTGGTGTTAATCGCTCCCGACGGCAGCGAGTTTACGCTTAAAAGTAAAAATGGTTCAGACTCTGCTAATGACGTAAAAGCGCAGTACGCAGTAACAACCTCATCGGTTGCAAACGGCGAGTGGCAGCTACGGGTAGAAGACAACTATCGTAAAGATACGGGCACGCTAAACAGTTGGTCTATTACCTTTAACTAACGGTACTTATAGTTAGGTAAATCAAAATTTTAGAAAAAAGCGCCAATGACATCTGGCGCTTTTTTTGTATTAACTTAATGCATAAGTTTGGTATTTGCGTCACTAATCATGTTATTCAAAAAATCGACCACAGTATAATCAGTACCGCCATTTTTTTTATACAGCGTTAGCGCGTGTGAAAACCCCTCTTTTGCTTTTAAGTATCGCCCTGTTCGCATATAAGCGAAGGCTAAAATCTTTTGGCGAAGCCGAATAGCGGTAAGTATTAGCAAACTTAGTTTAATTAACTTTTATTTTTATTCGTAAAGCTTATCTGTTGCTTGTTTGAGTCCAGAGTGCGGTAAAAACTGATCTGTGATGGTCAAAATGGAGTGAAGATTATTTTTTAGTTTATCAAGTTCGATACTTCCTGGCTTCATAGCTGTTTGTAATAAATGAATAGCCATATCTGCTAACAGAATACGCTGCTTTTCTAGCCACTCTTCATCTCCCTTGGTAGCGGAGTTATTGAGGTAACTATCTTCTACCAAACTATGTAATTGCCAACTTGTTTTTATTAGCTTATTTCTTTCAATATCATTCACTGTTTATCCCTCAAACATATAAAAGTGCACAAATCAGGCTTTACAAAGTTGCTTAGCTTGTACAATACGAAAAAGCAAAATAACAAAATCTTAATCTATTGAAAAATTAATTAAGTTATAAGAAATAAATTGAATGTATGTGAACGAGCGATATTTGCTCATTGTGATTAGATATAAAATAAGTGCTGAAAAGTAGTTTTCAAATATCCGTTCGAAAGGGTCTCCTGTTACAACACTGATAAAAAGAAATTTAGAATAGTTACACAGAACGTCATTCCACATAAGTAACTCTCATCTTTACACGTATCTCAAGTACAATTCTATGTTGTATCTAAGGTTTGCACGTTGAGTTTAATGTGTATGCCTAAATAAAACCTTAATGGGTTCGCTAAGCATGTAACGTAATCAAACCGACTTCTTTTATTAATTATTCAGTAACTTATTTTTCATATTAACGCGACACCATAGGGCGCGAATTTAATTACCGTCACTTATGGAAAATAAAATGGAACATAAAAAAATAAAAATGAGCGCACTTGCGCTGTCAGTATTACTCGCGCTAACGGCTTGTTCAGATGGCGATGATGGCGCACAAGGCTCAACAGGGGCAGCAGGCCAAAATGGTACTGATGGTTTAGATGGCACAAATGGTAGCGATGGTTCAGCTGGTAAACTAACGCGCCTAGCAACAGTGCCAACAGGCGCAGAAGTGACGGGTATCTTTTTATCACAAGAAGGTGATTTATTTTTCAACGCCCAGCACCCATCAGACAGCAACACTGTAACGAATGCTGCAGGTAAAACATTCCACACAGGTACTGTGGGTGTACTTGCTGGTGTTAATTTTAATAACCTACCTGAAACACTGATTGATTCACCAGTACCGGTGAGCGATGCAGAGCGTCAAACAGTTATGAGTGCGTATGGTCAGTATCAAGTGCTAGGTCAAACTGGTGATACTTATGAAGGTAAATTACCAAAAGGACTGGGTCATATTTATTCAATGGTGGGAGATGAGCTGATCCTTGAAAACGATATGCCAGACTTTAACGGCTTTATTCAAACGGGCGCAGGTAAAGGCTATTTATTCACTAACTGGGAAATGTACCCAGGTGGGATGAGCCGTATGGCGCTTGAAAAAGATAATCAAGGCAGCTGGACAGTTACTGATGCCATGATGCTTGATTTTGATGGTGTAAAAGGCACAGCGGCAAACTGTTTTGGTTCAGTAACGCCATGGAATACACCGCTCACATCTGAAGAGTGGATCGTAAACTCTAAAGTAGATACTACTACTCACCCAGATTGGAACAACCCTGCAGTAATGAACACAGATATCATTGGTTACATGTGGCAACTTACAGCACCGGATGCGCCAAACCCGTATCGCTATGGTTATATTGCAGAAGTACAAAACCCAACATCAAATGAACCAATGGTAGTTAAGCACTACGCATTGGGTCGTTTTGAGCATGAAAATGCAACGGTAATGCCAGATGGTAAAACTGTGTATCTATCGCAAGATGATACCGGTGGTGTGTTATTTAAATTTGTTGCCGATACACCTGAAGATTTAAGTGCAGGCACGTTATATGGTGCTAAATTAACCCAAGACGTTGGTCAGAATGACCCTGCGACAACAGGTTTTGATGTAGCTTGGATTGAACTTGGTCACGGCGATAATGCAATGATTGAAGCATGGATTGCGGATTTTGACGGTATTGGCACCGATCAATATGTTGAGGGCGAAACAAGCTACATGACCATGGCTGACGTGGAAGCGTGGGCAAATGGCGCGGCAACTTACCCAACGGTTGCCAATGGCGGCGGTAAAGTGACTGCAGGTGAGCCGATGGATAACCGAGCGGTATTTCTAGAATCACGTCAAGCAGCGCGTTTAAAAGGTGCAACAGCAGAATGGCGTAAGCTTGAAGGTATTTCAATAAATACCAAGCGTGCACAAGAAGCAATTGAAGGCGTAAATACCATTGATGGTGAAGATGTACGTGATGCGTACGTGTACCTTGCAATTGCCGATTTAGATAACACGCTAATTGATAACGAAGGCGATATTCAGCTATCAAGCCGCGTTAAAGATTGTGGTGGTGTTTATCGTGCAAAACTAGAAGAAGGTTATAACATCAGCCGCATCGAACCATTAGTAATGGGTTCAACCTACCGCAGCAGCTTATCAGGAGCAGCACGTTGTGATGTTGACCAACTTTCACAGCCTGACAACGTAATCGTTATGGACGACGGCCGTATCATCATTGGTGAAGACGGTTTCCAAGAAAACAATACGCTTTGGCTTTATGAGCCTGTGAAAAAGTAAGCAATTGTTTTTAAGAGAAGTGAATAATACCAGTTTACTTAAGTAGCGGATCATCCTAGCGGACTAAATATCATGCTAACTGCGTTAGAATTTATCAATGTAGAACAACTACATAAGAACAATTCTGCCTTGTTATCATTTCATTTATCCAGTTCGACTCTTGATCACATACTTAACAGAATTGGTATAAGCACTTCTCATTTAGTTGGAAGAATGAGTATGAAATACCTAAACCTTGTACTTGCTGCGTTTATAACGTTTGCGAGTTTTTGTGTTTTTGCAAACAAACAAAATGCCAGTCATAACGCGCTCGATTACATTAAACACAATGAAATTTATAACCCTGAGGCGGTGATCCCACCGCAGTGTTACACTAAAACCGAAGGCAAAAACAACCCGTGTTATGCCTGTCACCAAACCTATAAGCACAGCGAAAAACGCCCAAATATTATGAATGACGGTGATTTACAGGGCGATTATCAGTTTTCAGATGAAGGCATGAACAACAGTTGGAAAAACCTGTTTATTGATCGCTCCGACTTAATTAAAGGCATCAGTGACGACGCCATTTTGGCTTACGTTAATCAAGATAACTATGGTCAGTTTGCACACACTCACCCTACATCGCCTCAAGCCAATGCAATGTTTATCAATAATTTGGCGTATCCTGCAAAAGCCTTTAATCAGCAAGGGCTTGCAAAAGATAACAGTCATTGGGTTGCATTTAACTACAAGCCGTTTCCAAGTACCTTTTGGCCAACAAATGGCTCAACCGGTGACGCGATGATCCGCTTGCCTAACGCCTTTCGTGAAATTAACGGCGAATTTAATCTTGATGTGTATTTTGCTAACTTAAGCTTGGTAGAAATGGCAATTAAAGAGCTGCCAACAATTTCTACCCCAGAAATTGACGAGCGTATTATTAATGTTGATTTAAATAATGACGGCACGCTTAGTAAAGTCACGCAAATCAATAAACAAAGCCACTACTTGGGTGACGCTAAACAAGTGCCACTTCACAGTATGCTGTATCCGAAAGGCACCGAGTTTTTACACACTGTGCGGTATTTAGGGGTTGATGAAAAAGGCGAAATTTACAATGCCCCGCGCATGAAAGAAGTGCGTTATATGAAAAAGCACGGATTCAAATCAGCCAACAAGCTGCGCGGTGCGTACACGCTTGAGGCAAAAGAAAAAGAGTTTGAGCAATTACCTAAAACCATTTCAATTGGCGAGCGCGGTATTGATAACGGCTTTAGTTGGACCATTAATGGTTATATTGAAGACCAACAAGGCAAACTTCGCCCGCAACATTATCAAGAGCTGATGTTTTGTAACGGTTGTCATAAAACCGTTGGTACGACTATCGACCAAACCTTTTCGTTTCCACGTAAAGTAGAAGGCAAACTCGGTTGGCGTTATATCGACTTAAAAGCGCAAAAAGATGTTCCTACGCTAGGCGAATCGCAAGGGGAATTTTTAACTTATTTACAACGCGTAGGCGGCGGTGATGAGTTTAGGCAAAACCAAGAAATGTTACTGCGCTGGTTCGACAGTGATGGCACAGTAAAACGCGATAAAGTTGCTAACCTTAGCAGCATTTATGAACTAATTATGCCGTCAAAAGAGCGCGCGCTTAAACTCAACAAAGCCTATAAAACCATAGTGCAGGAGCAAAGCTTTTTATTTGGTCGCGATGCCAATATCAGCAAAGCCAAAAATGTAATTGAACAGGTTGATGACAAGCAAGCACCACTTGCGCCTGAGCATCACCATAAGTGGGATATTAGACTTGCATGGTTAATGGGTGAAGACAATGCAGTTCGCCGCTGAATACCTTATTGCCTGTTTACTGATGGGTGCTGCGATTGGCATGGATGTAGCCCTAGTAACAGCGCTCTACAGTACCAAGCTTACGTGCCGTAAAACACGCACGAAATGGATCACCGGCGTGGTTGGCTCACACACACTTTTACCTATGTGTGGCTATTTACTAAGTTTTTACGGTATCAAATGGCTGCCTTGGCTAACGCCGTTGTTGG
The DNA here is from genome assembly GCF_044005875.1 of Pseudoalteromonas sp. XMcav1-K. Classification (NCBI taxonomy): domain Bacteria; kingdom Pseudomonadati; phylum Pseudomonadota; class Gammaproteobacteria; order Alteromonadales; family Pseudoalteromonadaceae; genus Pseudoalteromonas; species Pseudoalteromonas sp. XMcav1-K. Next base: position 69,892 of record NZ_JBIPJE010000039.1, read on the forward strand.
GTGTTGTCGCAATTGGCTTTATTGCGGTGTATTTGTATCACGAGATATTTGCCGATGATGAAACTGATCCGTTGGTCGCGACCATTTCGTGGTCGTTGATTGTTGCGGTAAGTTGGGATGCGCTTTGGTCGGGGCCTGCAAAGTCGGCGCAAGTAGTAGAGTGGCAAACCGTGTTTGTCTGGACATCATTTCTTATGGTGGGCGCTGTGGTGTATCTATTTACCCTTGCTGGGCTTAAAGTTGGCAAGCGCTTAGCGTGCAGGCAAAATAATACGCCATTTGTTTGGTTGTGGCTGCAATACGCGGCGATTGGTTATTTTGGTTTGCTGGCATTGATGCGCTATACCTTTGCGTTGGATGTACCCGACTGGCAAATTTTTGCGTTAAGCGCGATTATTATTCGCATTGTATTGGTAAAACAACGGCCGTTATTTTCAACTGCCTTATCGTAATTAAAAAAGGGCTCAGGCCCTTTTTAATTTATTAGCAACAACCGCAGCAACAATCGTGCTTGTTAACTTGCGTTAACTAACGCCTCACTCAAATGCATTTGACGAAATTGGTTGGGAGTAACACCTGTTTTGCTTTTAAACGCGCGGCTAAATGGCCCTACAGAAGCAAACCCGCTTTCAAGGCTAACCACTAATACCGACCAATCTTGTTTAGTTGTATCGGCCAATAACTCTTTGGCGTGCTCAATACGCAGCCCATTTATGTATTGATTGAAATTTTTATCACTAATGTGCGTTTTTAACGCACGGCTAACACGGTATTCAGGCACATCTAAGTGACGAGCTACATCTGCGACCTTGAGATTAGCTTGTAAAAATAAGGATTCGTTTTCAATTAATTGGCTAATTTGTGCGGCAAGTAACACGTCATTGTCAGATGGTAAAACACGGGGTTCTGTTGCCGCCACGAAATCTTTAACTGTATTTTCTGTACCAGCGTGTTGTTGCCAGTGGATTTTATTTCGCCAGATAAGCAAAATGTGAGTATTAACAACTACCATTAAAATAATGGCTGTGATCACCCACTGCTTTGCTGCTACATCACCGGCAAAGATGTAGTTGCTCAACTTGCTAATGCCTACCGCTAATGCAAAGGTTGATAAAAACCACACGCGTTGCAGTTGCTCTTTTTTTGTAGCGCTTTTAAAGCCGCGACACCCTTCCCAAAATGATAAAACCAACACGCATGATGACAGCAATATGGTGATTTCAGACAGTGCATGGCGAAATAGCGACTGCTCACTTGCATTAATTAATGCGGTGGAGCTTGCAAACAAATAACCTTGTTTAATGAAAATGAGTAATGAAATGACAAGCGCAAAGGCCAAGTGGTGCCGTTCAATGGCTTTTTCTTGGCGAAAAAAGCTACGCGACAATAGCCAATAGCAATTGCAGGTCGCTACGGTTCCTAAGCCAATTAAATATTTATAAGCGCCAATAGCATCGCCGCTTAGTTTTTGCGTCAGTGTCATGGCGATTGAGCCACAAAATACTGCAAATAAGATGTGCGGTAGTTGCTTTTCACGTACAAACAGTTGCGTAATTAAACCGCCAATGCTGATGCAAAGCACTAAAATATAAAAACTCGAAAGGGTCATAACAATATGTCAAAACCAGAATTAAACTAGCACTAAGTGTAACCAGCCCGCACCTATCAATCAATTTGCTATTTGTAAGTAACTTTTTCGTATTTTTTGTATGCCGAATTTCAAACTCGGCGCGAAATTTAATATTTGGTGTGCCAATTTATTAACTAAATCAATAAATTAAAAATTAGGGGCAGTTATGCAAAGTTTACTAGCAGATGGTGTGAAAAACGGCTTATCACCACAACTAATCTTAGATAAAAGCGTTAAAACCTGGTTTGTTACCGCTCTTTTTGGGCAGTGGATGTTCGCGTTATACATTCTTATTTTATATGTCATGCCCACAATCGCTGGTAACAGCGAGGTGACACATAATTTGTTACCAGGGCAAGGGGTGCAAGATAAACGCGTGTTTGATGGCGTAGTGTTTTTCTCTCATGTGGTACCAGCAATTATCTTAGCACTGTGTGGTATTTCACAGTTGGTACCAACAATTAGAAACAACTATCCGCGTTTTCACCGGATCAATGGTCGCATCTTCTTTATTTTGGGTATTAGTGGTGCGGTAACGGGTTTATACCTTACTTGGGTGACGGGCATGCGCTTTAGCGATATTGGTTCAATGGGCATTACGCTAAACGGTATTCTAATTCCAATTTTTATCTATTTTGCATGGCGTACCGCGTGTAAAAAGCAATTTAACTTGCATCAGCGTTTTGCTGTGCACAGCTTTTTGTTGGTAAATGGAGTTTGGACGTTCCGTTTGTATTTAATGGGCTGGTTTGTTGTAAATCAGGGACCGTTTGGTAATTCACGTAATCTTGATGGGCCTGCGGATATCGCAATGTCTTTTGCTTGTTACTTGTTGCCTATGCTCATTGCAGAACTCGTATTTTGGGCAAAACGTACAAATAACTTTGCAGTAAAATGGCTGGTAGCGTTTGTGTCGCTGTTTGGCGCGGCGATTACATTAATTGGGGTCGGGGCGGCAACGATGATGATGTGGCTGCCACGCATTGACAAGGTTTTTAACGCGCTTTTTTAACAGCTTTTTAGTGAGCAGTGTTAACTCGCTCCACGTAGCATGCATGATTAGCGAAAAGTAAATCTCAGCCACAAAAAAGCGCAACCAAGGGGCGATTCATTAGTTGCGCTTGCTCACATTGAGCAGTGCGAGGGCACGTTAAACGGTTTTAAGCTACTTTGCTTTGTGCAATATTAATCGTGTTACACTGCAAGCGAATTTCGCCGCGGCGTCTAGCAATAATATCAACGTCTAAATGTAGTTTTTTTGCCGCAGTATGCAGCTGCTTTCTAAAACGATAAAACTGCGTATTGATATGGGTTTCTTCCATGCGTGTTTGGCGCATTAATAGGCTTTTATCAAGCCAACCCGCTTCGCTGTCGGGTACGTTGTTTTGTTTGTCTTCCACGTATTTACGCGCAAGTAATAACACCAAGTAGTGGTGTGTTCTGTCTTCTAAATCAATTGATTGGCCATCAATATTTACAAGCACACCAACGTGCTCTTCGTTTTGGCTTACTGTAAAGTTCACATCTACTGTGTGCTCGGCGGTCTGTTCGCACTCTTGTGTCGCGTCAATATCGCTTGGCGCAATTAAAATGTATTGGTTGCTTTGGTAACGTACTAAATCGCCGTTATGAATGGCTTTAACATTACCTTCTTGCTCAAGTAACCATTGGCCCGAGAGCGTTTGGCTGATCATTTGTTCTTGGTCATCGCAATTAAGCATGTTTACGTGGTGGTTAAGGGCAAAGTCACTCACACTTTCATTGGTGCTTTTTAAAAATGGGCATGGCTGCTCTAAACTCGAAACTTGCCATTTTACGCTTTCGCTATCGCCAAACTGCACAACATCATTTATTTTTAAGTCGTGTTTGATGTTTTTAGCAACGCGTTTGCCATTAATGTAAGTACCGTTGGCACTGATGTCTTGTAAAAACCAATTACCTTGTTGCCATTCAATTAAACAATGGCTCCGTGAAACCGCAGTTTCTCTAATTAAGGTGTGTGCTGTTTCTGGGTGACGGCCAATAATGTGGTGGTCTCGCAGCTGAATTGTTTGCTCTGTAACCGAATTAGTAAATGTACCCATTTTTCCCTCATATCAACGCTTGGTATTGGAATCTTTTGCCGTTATTATGTGATGTAACTTTGCTTAATTACAATCAACAATAATAAAAGCTTTGCACTATGAGTAAATTATGCCAGCACTGTGGCAACGCGTTAGATGTTTCAACCGCTACTTGCACTCGTTGTAACGAAATTAACACGGGCGGTGATTTAGAAATAACACAAGTTATTACACCCGCAAGTGATGTAGCAAAAGAAGCTGCTATTGTCACCCAGCGAAACCTCAGTGACTTTGAAGTTTTAGGCACGGTTTCAGGTGGCTTTGCCACAATTTTAAAAGCTAAAGATCCTGTGTTGGATCGTATTGTCGCCCTCAAACTTGTACCAAACACGGATAAGCAAAGCGACTTAGTGCAAGAAGCCAAACTCGCCAGTAAATTAAGCCACCCCAATATTGTTACCATTCATGAAATTATTCAAAATGATGAACAGCTTGCCATAGTGATGGAGTGGGTTGACGGCGATAGCCTAAAAGCAAAAATCGCCACACAGCTACCATTAAAAGAAAAAGCCCATATTGCGCTGCAGCTGTGCAATGCCATTGAATACGCCCATAAAAACGACATTCTGCACTGTGATATCAAGCCTGATAACATTATGTTTGATATACATAATCAGCTTAAAGTACTCGACTTTGGTTTATCCCATGTACTCGGTGGTGAGTCACAGGCAGCAATAATCGGCTCGCCAACTTACTTAGCGCCTGAGCTTTATTTAGGGCAAAACGCAAGCAAACAAAGCGATTTGTATGCCCTTGGCGCCGTGTTATTTGAGTTATTTTCTGGTGAAAAAGCCTTTGATGGAAAATCACTTGAAGTGATAAAAGCACAAATCACAACCGGTGAAGCTAAAAATCTAGCTGATAAAAACACACAATTACCCGAAGCGATAATCACCCTTATTCAAAGCTTGCTGGTGGTTGAGCCATCAAAAAGGCCTGTTCTTTCAGATGTTATTGACGCTTTTACCGATTTAAACGACGCCTTAGTGCAAAAGCCAAACTGGTGGCAACGACGTGCGCCTTGGCAAAAAGTCAGTCTATCAGCGGTGTTTTTAGGTGTAATGGCAGTCCTTTTACAGCCTATTTTATTCCCGCCTAGCAATCAGCAGATACTTGAAAAGCGCATTAGCGAGAATAAACGTATCGCGGTATTGCCATTACAAAATATTAATGACGACCCGCAAGTACAGCTGTTTTGCCAAGGCTTAGCGGTAACGTTAAGCACCGAGCTTGGCAAAGTGGGTAGAGAAAAAACCAATAGCTGGGTTATTCCAAGCGCCGAAGTAGCCAAACTGAAAAATTTAACCGTTGATGACGTACACAAACGCTATGGTGCCGATTTAGTATTAACCGGCAGTATTCAGCATTTAGGCTCTCAGCGCTTAATCAATTTAGAGCTGATAGACGGTGCATCAGGTGTTGCACTAAAGCAGCAGCAATTTAAGGTAAATGCAAAAGACTTATTTGCCTCAAACCAAGCAGTGTTTGATGAAGCTATTACCATGCTTAATTGGCCAAAAAGTAATATGGCAAGTAAAGGTACTGAGTTTGATGGCGCCTATAAACACTATATTGCTGCAATTGGTTATACCTTTCGCTCAGACCAAAAAAATTATATCGATACTGCGATTGACCACTTTAAACAAGCCATTGAATTAGATGCTTTATTCATAAAGCCGTATGAGGGGCTAGCGTTTGCCTACAGGAATAAATTTCACGACACTAAAAATGAGCATTGGTTACTACTTTATGAAAAAACTATCAAGCAGCTTGCTGAACTTGACCAAAACCACGTTCAAGTTGGCTATTTGGCACATTCGCTTGCGCTTAGGCGTGGTAATGCAGAAAAAGCAAGTAATTTACTAAAAGCTCTAGTAATAGAAAACCCAAATGATGAGTACCTTCACTTTGAATTGGCAAGGGCCTATCAACAACTAAAAGAAAATGCATTAGCTGAGCAAAGTTATAAGGCAGCGCTAAAAATTACACCTAATCATTGGAAAGGACTTAATCAGTTAGGGCGCTTGTACTACCGAACTGCGCAATACGATAAGGCTATTGCAACCTATCAGCGATTAGTTTCCTTAACGCCAAAAAATAGCAACGCCTATATTGGTCTTTCGGCAAGTTTCTATGGTAAAGGCGATTTGCAATCGGCATTAAGCTATGCAAAAGAGGGTAATACTTTAAACCCAACCGCAACAGGTCATTCTAATATTGGCGGATTTCACTTTATATTGGGTCAATATTCAGAGGCAATTGCAGCCTATAAAATGTCAATTGCAATAGATAAACAAAATTACGTCAGTTGGGGCAATTTGGCGGATTCGTATTGGTTAACTAAACACCCAGATACAAACTCTACCTACAAACAAGCGGCTGATTTAGCGGAAAAAGTATTTTCAATTAATAAACAAAACAGCCGTGCTAAACTTGCTTGGGCTTATTATAAAGCACGCATCGGTGAAAGCGTGGATGCGTTACAAATACTAGATTCATTATCGCATCGGGAAAATGCCACCGAGTTTTATCTTGCCGCACAGGCCTATGATGCGCTGAATGATGCTAAAAGCGCACTTAAAAAATTAAAGTTGGCGATAGCAAAAGGTTACCCAAAAGAGGAGGCGATAACGTCTCCCCTTTGGAAAAACTGGAATGAACCAGAACTCCGGTCAATTATTGAGGATCAACATCTTTAACTACAATAATCGGATCCCAACCAATCGTAAACTCTTCTGATTGGCCTTGAATATCAAATTGAGCAATGATAGTCATTGTTACATCTACCGGAAATTGTGCATTATCCAGTGCCTGATAACGAGTAGCATTAGACGCGACGCCTAAACGTAATGCTTTAAGCGCTGGGTCATGAAACCACTCAAAATAAACTGGTTGACCATCATTATCCGTTGGGTTAACAACAAAATCGACTGTTGTGCCTGGTTTAATGGTAATTGTTGGCGGATCAAATGAATCGCCGGACGGACCTGAAATATCAATTAAACTATCTGGATCAGACTGCTTATCAACTTCATAGCTAATGAAAGTGTCACCTACCATTGCAAAATTGTCTTTGCAATAAACCACTTTACTTTTAATTGCTGCAAAAATTTCATTTAACTTAACGGTAATAATGACTGTAGGGTTATCATACATTATGTGAATTCCTATTTTATTTTGGGAGAGAATTTTAGTTATATTTTTATAACGCTTCTTATTATCGGCAACTGCCTGACTTTATTTACTTTATTTGTATTTAAAAATCAGATCAGAAGGCACAACAACCTTATGTCGTTTAAACATTTCTGCGAGTGTTTCATCTTGTTTTGGCATGTACTTAGAATGCATTTTCTTTTTTGCAAAAGTGACATGAATAATATTGTTACAAGCAGTATATTGAGTCGTCATAGTCTTTCCTAAATGACGTAGTAGCTTAAACGCACTGCAATGTCATCAATGTTTTCAGCATTCACTTTCTTAATAATGCCTTGGTATGGTGCGCTGGCGTTTTTTAGCCACTCGGAATAAAGCCCTGTTAAAAACGCGTCACCGTATTCTTGGTGTTCGGGTTTTAAAATAGCACAGAGCGGTGAAATGTAATGTTCAATTACTAAGCCATTGTCTTTTTCAAAAATATTGCAGTGACCCCAGCGACGTTCAAACCAAAACTGGTTTATGCGTTCATTGAGTTCTACTAATGTTAGCTCAGGGTGAATGTCTAACGAGCGGCTGGCATGTTTGCCCATTTTAGTTAAAAACGAAACTCGCTCTTGTGCGGGATAAGATGCTTCTAAGGTATCGAATAACGAACTTACAAAAAATTGCCACTGCCCTGAAATATTTTGTTTTACTAATGATTTTAAATGCATAGCGTATTGCAAAGTAACCTACTCACAGACATAAATCTTATGGATTCAAGAATAGGATAAGGTGCGCATTGGGTGTATCACGTTTTATTACACCAAGGTGATTTGTAAACTGCGACATTATGTCGCATCAAAAAGTAGTTACAGATAAATACAATAAGCACTAAAAATTAATAATTAAATTAGTCATATGATTAAATCATTTTTGGTGTGGCATAAGCGATTTGCGTTATTTGCATGTGTGCCATTTATGCTGTGGGCTGCGTCGGGTTTACTACACCCTTTTATGTCTCATTTTACTAAAGCTGAACGCATTGTTCCCCTGCCAGTCACGATCAATTCTGCTGCTATTGCACATTATGTCCCGCTTGACAGAGTGCTAGAAAAACACGCGATTTTTGCATTTAGTCACGCCAGTCTAGTGGATTACCAGAATCGCTATTATTATCAAATTTCGCAAAATGTTAATGGTGAATTGCACACCAAGTACTTTGATATTGAGACAGCAAAGTTATCGCATGACTTAAGCGATGCTGTTTATGCAGAGTATTTGGCAACAAAATGGTCAGGTAAAGCAACCCGTTCGATTCATAAGCTAACTACGTTTACTTTTGGTTATAGTAAAATAAACCGTATTTTGCCTGTCTATAAAATAGAGTTAGCGGATGAGAACTTAATTTACATAGATACTTTGGGTAAACGTATCGCTGCACATAATACGCCATTAAGGGAGTCTGTGTCGTATTGGTTTGGTCAACTACATACGTTCAGTTTTTTGGGGAATACCCATGATTTAACACGTATTTTACCCATGCTTATTATCAGTGTGTCGTTGTTTTTGATGGCGTTAAGTGGCGTAGTTGCGTACTCCTTACTGTGGCGTAAAATCAAAGACACCCGCTATTCAAAACAACGTTTACATCGTTTATTTGGCGTTTCACTCAGTGTGTGCTTGTTGGGCTTTTCAACCAGTAGTATGCATATTCTAATTGATAAGCTATATCCAGAAACATTTAGGCAAATTGTTCCTAGTAACACGCTTTCTAGTAAGCAGTTAAAACATGATCCTATTAATAGCTTAATAAAATCCGATGGCCACAATTTCCAGTTGGTTAATATTCATGGCGAAATGATTAGCCAAATTGTTCATTTTCAAAAGCGAAGCCGCTCATTTAGCTATTGGCAGCAATCGCAACTTAAGTTGAATGATCTTGCTTTAGCAGAAACAATTTTGGCGCAGCAATTAAATCTTTCAGCGCCGATCGAAACGTGGCAAAAAGTCGATAAATTTGGTCCAAGCTATGCCTTTATCAACAAGCGGCTACCTGTTGTTCAAGTCACTTTTGATAATGATCCCACCATTTATAGTGTTGAGGTCCACACTGGTTACATTGCAGCAATTGACACGCCTTGGCAGCAAGCTCGCAGTTGGCATTTTGGTTATCTGCATAAATACCACTTTTTGAATCCAATTGGTAAAGGATTACGAGATAGCATCATAACGCTGATAATTATCGCATTACTTAGCACAACAATACTTGGTTTGTTGCTTTATATCTCTCGATACAAACGCAGAGCAACATTAACTAAGCGCCGCATTACATTTAATCAAATTAATAATTAATCGAAATAAGGAATTTTATTCATGACTGTTTGTTTCAAGCGCTCATTACTTGCGCTCGCAGTTTGTTCGCAGTTTAACGTGCTGGCTGATGAAGCGATGAATGAAGACATTGAAAAAATTACGGTTACAGCAAATCGCTTAGGGAAAGCTAATACTGAACAAGCATTAAGTATTGGCAGTGTTAGCAGTGAGGTGATTGAAAAAGACAATGCACAACATTTATCGGAGTCGCTGCAAACGATTTCGGGTGTGTTGATTAACCAGCTCTCCGGTGGGCAAGGGCATAATGCTGCTATTCGCATGCCAATCAATTACGGCGGTTACACGCTTTATTTGCAAGATAATATTCCGCTGCAATCAGCGGCGTTTTATAACCATAACGCGCTTTGGTGGGCGAGCAGTAATTCGTCATTATCGCGTTTAGAGGTAATGAAAGGCGCAGGTACTAGCTTGTATGGTTCCGGTGCGGTTGCAGCAACTGTAAATGTGATTTCTGCACCAGTTAGTGCCAATAAAAATGAATTATCAGCAACAATAGGTGAGCATAATTATCAACGTTACAACGGAAGTTATACACATTTAATGGGAGAGGATAATGGTGTTCGCATATCTGCTGGCTATCTAAACAATGATGGTTGGCGTGACAACAGTCACCTTGAAAAATTTGAGTTTAATACATTACATGAATTGCATATTGATGCGCAGCAAAGTATCAAAACCAGCTTTATTGCATCAACATTAGATCAGCAAATGCAAAGTTCGCTTAATGATGAACAGTTTGCCGATGACCCAACGCAATCTGGCTTACCAGAGGAAGTTGAGATATTAGATCCAAGGCGTAAAACCGATTACATGCGCCTAAGTTCTGAATATCAATATCAAGGTGATGACGTGTTTGCCTCTGTTATTCCATACGCACGATTTAGAGACAATAACTATGTCGCGACTTGGCAGCCTAATATGCCGCAAGTTGAATCGAGTGTGACCACTTTTGGCTTACTTGCGTTAAGTAACTTTGTGCATACAAACGACTTTGAAACTACCGTGGGTGTTGACTTTGAATATTCAGAAGGTGATGCTTATTCGTATCAACCCACTACGCGTATCACAACGGGCTGGGGAGCGGCGACCTATCCAGAAGGGCATGTTTTTTATGATGATAAGACCAGCTTTACTGGCATATCGCCTTACATTCAACACATTGGTTATCTAACCGATGCACTGAGCTACAGTTTAGGACTACGTTACGATAATAACCGTTATGAGTTTGATAATAACCTGCCTGTTTATGACGATGACGGCTTCGGTAATCGTTCAATTGCTAGCCGCAGTGACAGCTACCAACACTTAAGCCCAAAAGTGAGTGTGAATTATTTGCTTGATAAGCAAATGAGTGTTTACGCGCGTTTTGCCAATGCCATTCGTATTCCAACAGCGTCAGAGCTTTATCATTTGAAAACTAAAGAAACCAGCGCACAACTTGGCTCGTTGGATGAAGAAACGTCCGACACCTATGAAGTGGGTTATAAAGCAAACTTAGATAAGTTTAGTGTTGAATTGGCATATTATTTTATGGATGTAGACGATGCCATTGTGACTGCCTATGATGACTTTGGCGCTAGCTACCGTGTTAATGCTGCAAGTGTTAATCACCAAGGGTTTGAGCTTGGTGTGGATTATCGGATCAATCCTATTTGGTCTTTGGCTTTAGCTTATTCGCAATCTAATCATGAATTTGATCATTACATTCAAGATCAAGGGCGTGTTGATTACCGCACTAAACAATCAAGTGAAGTCGATTTATCGGGCAACAGCTTACCTATGGCACCTGATTATGTTGCCAACGTTCGCTTAAACTATAAGAGCAAAGCTATATCTGGCCTTCATATAATTGCTGAAATGCAAAGTATTGGAGACTACTGGATGGACAGTGAAAATACCCGTGAATATTCAGGTTATACAATCGGTAATTTAAAGGCAAATTATGCAATAAACGATGTATTTGAAGTGCATGCGCGAATTTCAAATATCACAGATAAGCAATATGCGTTACAAGCTGAAATTCGCTACGGGAAAACACAAATTCAGCCAGGCATGCCACGTACTGTTTATGTGGGTTTAAAATACCGCTTCTAAACGCTTAGCAATACCGTGTTTTCCTAATTGAAATCAAATTAAAAAAGCCAAGCACAATGCTTGGCTTTGAGGCACATTGGGGGAATGTGTTAATTGGTTGGAAACGGTGTTTTGGTAAATTCTAATACATCAAAACACGCGCCGAGCGTGTGATAGTCGCACTTAGCGCCTGCTTCGCTTTTTTTATCACTGTATTTTTGATTGTTTTCTTTTAATACGCGATACCACGCACCATGGTCATGGTCGACAAAATACTGCCAGCAATACTGCCAAAGGGCGTTGTAATGGTTTAAATAAGCGTCATTTTGAGTTGCATCAAAAAGTAACGCAGCGGCAGCAAAGCTTTCGGCTTGCACCCAAAAATATTTGTCGCTATCGAAGGTGGTATAGTGCGTATCAAAGCCATACACTAAACCGCCATGGGTGTTATCCCATGCGTTGGTAAAGGCAACATCAAACAAGTGCTGCGCCTTTTCAACAAACTGTGGTTTTGCTTCAAAATAGTTAATTTGCAGTAATAATTTCGCCCATTCTGTTTGGTGACCTGGTTGAAATCCCCAGGGGCGATAGAGGTTTTTAGCGTCGTCTTTGTTGTAATCAAAATCAGGCAAAAGTTCAGGGGTAAAGTGCTCGTACACTAAGCCATTGCTATGCGCTGATAATTCAAAACAAAAACGCTCGGCAAGGTGCTCTGCTCGTTTTAAATAACGGCGCTCATTGGTTGCACTGTAGGCACTAATAAGCGCTTCGCAAATATGCATATTGGCATTTTGGCCGCGGTATTCACATAGCTCGCCGTTTGCGTACATGGTATCGGCGTAAATGCCTTCATTGGCTTGCCAAAAACGCGATTCGAGCAGTTCAAAGGTTTCATTAATCTTTCTATCAGATGAAATCACGCCCGCTTTGTAACAGTGGGCGTAGCAAAGTAAAACAAAGGCATAACCATAGGCTTGCTGGGTCATATCCTGTGGTTGGTTATCGTCAAGCGTCCACGCGTATTGTTTGGTCTTTGCAATCCAATGATGGGTTTCAATGTAATCGAGGCCATGCCTTGCAAGGTTTAGATATTCGTTGTTTTTAAACTGCTTAGCTGCGCGGCAAAAGTTGATTACCATGCGTGTGCTGCTTACTAATTGACGAAATCCTGTGTTAAACAAGGTGCCGTCGTCTAAATAGTTTTGGCAATAGCCGCCAAGGACGTTATCGACAGCGCGCTCGGTATAAAAGTTAACAATCGACTGGCTGTGATGTGTTAAAAAATCAGCGTTATAAAAGTTCACGTGTGTTCTCTAAAAAAATGCGCCCGTGAGGGCGCCAAATTGCTGGTTAAAAAGGGTATCTACCTCGTTTAACGAGGGCAGTGCAGGGAATGCGCCTTGACGACTCACGGCGAGCGCACCGGCACAACTGGCAAATGCAATGGCGCTTTTAAGTGCGTTTTCATTGTTTAAAAGTGCGTCTAAGGTGATGCGTTCACTTAATAAATACAAAATTGCACCGATGAATCCATCACCACCTGCGGTGGTATCAAGCACCTTTGTTTTAGCTGGGCTAATACTGCCTCGGCAATATTTGGTTATGTATTCAATGTCATCACCACCACCCGTGATAAGTAGCAACTCACAATTGCCGTTAAAGCAGCGGTTTATATAATCTTCAGGTTCATTTTGACAAAGCAGATCGAACTCTTCGCGGGCAAATTTAACGACATCTGCTTTTTCAACAAATTCATTAATAAGTGCGATGTTAAGTGCTGAATTTGGCCATAAATTAGCGCGTAAATTGACATCAAAACAGATGGTTAAGTTATTATCGCTTGCGTATTCCAGTACTGCTTGTGTGGTGTCTACAGCGCCTTTCTCGGTGAGCGTATTACTGCAAAAATGAATTAGCGAAGCGTCTGTAAACCACTGTGATTTGATTTCTTCTGGGCGCAGTTTTAAATCAGCGCTGTCTTTTCGCATAAAGGTAAAACTGCGTTCACCGTGCTCATCTAAATGCACAAACGCAAGTGGTGTTGGGGCACTTTTATGAATAAGCGCACAGTCAGTATTTACGCCATAATGACGAAGGCTGTTTATTAAAAAATGGCCAAATTGATCATCACCTACTTGCCCTACAAAATGCGCTTTACCATCGAGTTTGGCAAGGGCAACCGCTGCGTTTGCCGGAGCACCGCCTGGAAACTGGCGGTAATCCGATAAATTAATGCCATCTTGTGATTGTTGATGTATTTGTAGAAAATCAATCAAGGCTTCACCGTAACAGATCACCTTGCTCATGCTGGTAACTCCTTTTGAGTGTTAACCCGGTGCTGGCTAATGGCAAAAAACACAATATACAGATACGCAAGTACGGGCACTAAAAAGCTAAGCTGCACTGACAATGCATCGGCAACAACCGCTTGGATTAGTGGGAACACCGCACCACCGACAATCGCTTGGCACAGTAACCCCGAACCTTTTGCTGTAAGCTGCCCTAAACCGCGAATAGCTAAACTAAAGGTGGTTGGGAACATAATCGAGTTAAAAAAGCCAACAGCCAGTACGCTCCACATCGCGATTTTGCCGCTGCTAAATACCGTAACAATTAACAGCACAACCGCCATAATGGCATTAAAGGCGAGTACATAACTTGGCGAAAATTGACGCATTAACGCAGAGCCAATAAAGCGACCAATCATCGCACCACCCCAATAGTAGGCCACCATATGACCAGCCTGTGCGGTGGTTAAGCCGCCAATTTCAGGTGATTCAAAATAGTTTACTAAAAAGCCGCCAATCGACACTTCAGCACCTACATACAAAAAGATGCCAAGTGCGCCTAAAACAAGGTGCTTATGCTGCCAAATCGAATCTTTAGCTTGAGCAGAAGTTTGCTCTTCAAAATCAAGTTTTGGTAATTCAATAAACTTAAAGGAGCAGGCTATGGTTATCGCAGCAAGGGCGATTAAAAAATACGGTAGTTGTACTTGTTCGGCACCTGCATTTTGTGATGTTGCCGACAAAATAAAGTAAGTACCAAACAATGGCCCTGCAGTATGACCAAGGGAGTTAATTGCTTGTGCCAGATTTAAGCGACTTGCAGCATGTTTTTCCTCACCCAAACAGTTCACATACGGGTTTGCCGAGACTTGCAGCACGGTAATACCGCCTGCAAGTACAAACAATGCCGCTAAAAATAGCGCATATTCTTTAATGCTGGCTGCCGGAATAAACAGCAGACAGCCAAGAGCAAGGGTGGATAACCCAATAAATACACCATTGCGATAGCCAAACTTTGCAACCACTCGCCCAGCCAGCGGTGACACTAAAAAGTAAGCACCAAAGAAGCAAAACTGCACCAACATGGCTTGAGTATAACTAAGCGAAAACTCAGCTTTTAAAAACGGGATTAAAATATCGTTAAGTGCGGTAATAAAACCCCAGATAAAAAACAAGCTGGTCATGGCGTAAAACGCCATGGTTTGATTAATTTGCTTGGCCATTAGGGTTTATCTCCAACAAGCTTAGTTGCAACTGTTGATGATGTTGAAAACGACGGCGGACGATGCACTTCAGCTTGGCCAAACGCTTTATTTGGCGTTGTGCTCAAGTTAAATTCAAGGTGCTGTGGCGCGTTTACATGGTTTTCGTTAATCCAGCTTTGCATTGATGGTTGGCCGTTCACTTTTAGCGTATCAATGTAAATGTGATCCTCGCTTGCGTTTGGTGCGCTAATGCTAATATTGCCAATTTTTGCTTTTTCAAACGCTGGGCTTGAAAGCACCATATCGGCGCGACCTGGATAAAACGGATACATGCCAAGGGCTGAGAACACATACCATGACGACATTTGCCCTAAATCGTCTTGCCCTGGAATGCCAGATACCGTGTTATGCCAAAGTTGCTTCATAGTTTCGCGCACAGTTTGCTGCGTTTTATAGGCTTTACCGGTATATAAATACATCCATGGAGTGGCAATTGATGGCTGGTTTGAGACATCGGCAAATCCGGCTGAATCGCGATACAGCACCCAGCTACCATCGGGCTTACGGAAGTGATTATCTAAACGTGATGCCATTACGTCATCGCCACCCAACAATTCGTTTAAGCCTTGGCCGTCAAAAGGCAACATCCATAAATATTGCGCTGGGCTGCCTTCAACAAACAGGTGGCCGCTAAATGGGTCAAATTTGTCTTTCCAGCTGCCGTCTTGGTTGCGCCCTTGAATATAACCTAACTGCTTTGTGGCTTTAGGGTTATAAAGGTTTTTCCAGTAACCTGAACGCATAAGTAAGGCTTGGCTATGTTTCGTTTTGCCAAGGCGCGCTGCAAGCTGCGAAAGCGCAAAGTCAGCAGAAACTTGCTCTAGTGTTTCGCTGGCACCTTCCCACGAATTAGATTGATCTGATAAGTAATTAAGGCTTAACCATTCATCGAGCGATGGTTTTTGACCGCGACAAAATACCGGGCAGCCAACGTTTGATAAATCATATTCAGTTGGCTCTGTGGCTGCTTTATAAAGCGATTGATAAGCACCTGCGACATCAAATTTATCAGCGCCAAAGGCTTTAAAATTGGCAATTGTAATAGTTGATGGATCACCGCTCATTACCCCTGTTGGTCCATTGTTGTGCGTCCATCTATCCCAAATGCCGTTAAACTGATTGGCTTGATTAAACAGCGATTGGGCAATATCACTTGCCACATTTGGGTGGGTTAAGCTAATTAACTGCAACTGTGAGCGATAGACATCCCAGCCAGAAAAATTGGCATATTGCGCTGTTTGGTTAGCGCTCACAGTATGCACTTGTTGGTCAAAACCGCGGTACTCACCGTTTACATCACTAAAGATATTAGGATGAAATTGGCTGTGAAACAGCGCCGTATAAAAGGTGGTTAACAAATCGCTATCGTTTGATTTTACCTTTACGCGGCCAAGGGCATCATTCCATGCGGCATAGGCGTTGCCTTTTACTTGTGCAAAGCTTTGGCTTGCTTGCTCTTTTTCTAGGTTTTCACGGGCATTTTCAAGACTCACGTAAGAAATACCCACACGCATGGTAACAGGCTGGTTAGCGTTTACGTCTAAATCTACCCAAAGGCCAGAGCCTTTACCCCATTCAGGCACGCCCGTATCGCCATAACCCATACCGCCTTTACTCGAGGTCGCATTAGGCGAAACTGTGTCGTCGACATACGCGCCACTGCCGGTAATGGGCGCATCAATTTTGGCAACAAAATGCAGTGTGTAGTAATCGCGGCGGTTGTATTCGCCAAGGTAGCCACAGAAGTTACCACTTGTGACATAACCTGACACTTCGCCTTTGGCAACATCGACTTTGGTAAACGCATCGCCACTGCCCAGTTGCGAGTAAGCCGTTCTAAAAATGAGTTTTGCCTGCTCTTTTGACGCAAACGTAAATTCAGCAATACCGGTGCGGTCGGTAGCCGCTAAACGCACATCAATACCTGAATCGAGTCCCACTTGGTAATAACCAGGAATAGCCGTTTCATCGTCGTGGCTAAAATTAGCGCCATAGTAGGCATTAATTTTATCGCTGGCAGGGGAGTGTTTAATCGCTTGATTAAAAGGCAGTACTGGCACATCACCTGATGCACCTAAACAGCCTGTGCCCGATAAACGGGTAAATGAAAAGCCTTTTAAGCGCGTTGCTTGCCAGTTATAGCCACCGGGCGAAACGGGAATGCGCACATTGTCTTCGTTGATACGTTTACTAATGCCTTCACTTTCTGCCATCAGCTCTTTGGTATACGCGTGCTCAGGGCCAAAGTTAAACATACCAAACGGTTTTACAGCACCCGGTACCACGTTTGCGGCTTGGCGATGGTTAAATGGGCCTTTGGTGCCAATAAACGGGTTCACAAATTGCGCTGGGTTTTGCACATAATCGGTTTGTGTTGTGGTGCTTTTTTCACTTTTGTTGGTATCAGCGTGATGCGTGCCACAGGCGCTTAGCGCCAGCAGCGGGGTTAATAGCATCAATGAACGAGAGAAAATCTGTTTCATAGTTGTTTCTTATTAAAATTTTAATGCAATGTATTTGGGTTTTTCGGATTACTCAGTGACGGTGGACGCGACGATAACGCATTACCAAAGGATTTATTTGGTTTTGCAGACATGGTGAATTCAAGGGTGCCACCTGAGATAATATCGTCGTGCGTAATGTAACTGCGATTTAATGGTTTGCCATTAAGTGATACTTGGCTGACAAATTTGTTATCTGCTGATAGGTGCTTTGCAAGCACAGTAAATTGCTTTTTATTGGCAAGTTTTAAGGTGATTTTTGGTAGTTGTGGTGCACCGAGTGCATAACTTAAATCACCTGGAGCAACAGGGTAAAAACCCATCGCCGAGAAGATATACCATGCCGACATTTGCCCAACGTCGTCATTCCCTGCAAGGCCGTCAGGTTTGTCTGATGATAGGGTATCCATAATTTGGCGAATGCGTGCCTGTGTACGCCATGGCTCACCCGCGTAATTGTATAAATAGGCAATATGATGACTTGGCTCGTTACCGTGAGCGTATTGGCCAATTAAACCCGCAATGTCTTCATGCTCTTTAATCTTTTCATAGGCAAGTTCAGTCTCAAAAAGCTCATCAAGGCGTGCAATAAAGGCTTTGTCGCCACCTTTTAAGTTAATTAAACCGTGCACATCTTGTGGCACATAAAAGCTGTATTGGTAGCTGTTACCTTCGGTAAATGCGCCCATGTATTTCGCTTCTTGCGGGTCGAAGTCTGGGTTCCAAGAACCATCTTTCATGCGCCCGCGCATAAATTTAACGCTTGGGTCGAAGACATTTTGATAATACGTGGCACGTTCATAGTACTCAGTAGCAAGTTCATTCTCGCCAAGAGCTGTTAAAAACTGGCCAATGGCATAATCGTCGTAAGCGTATTCAAGGGTGATCGAGGTTGATTCTGGCAGTACATCAAGTGGCACATAACCATAGTGTTTGTATTCAGGAATCGCATCGTAATGCGGGTGGTTTGCGGTTGCTAATATCGCTTCTTTGGCAAGGGCAACATCAAAATCTCGAATCCCTTTTAGGTAGGCGTCGGCAATAACCGACACCGCATGATAGCCTATCATGGTCCAAGTTTCGTGGCCGTGGAATGACCAAATAGGTAGCATTTTGTCATAGCTTTGCTGGTAATGATCAAGCATTGAGGCAATCATGTCAGATACTTTGTCTGGCTCGACATACGTTAGTAGCGGGTGTAGTGCTCGGTAGGTATCCCAAAGTGAAAACAAGGTGTAATGGGTGTGATCTTTTGCTTGGTGGATTTCACCATCAACACCACGGTATTGGCCGTTGACGTCTTGATATACGCTTGGTGCTTGCAGCGCATGATAAACCGAGGTGAAAAACTGACGTTTTTGTGAAAGTGAGCCTTCAATGTCAAATTTATCGAGGGATTTATGCCAAACATCGTCAGCTTGCTTTACCACTTTATCGAAATTCCAATGGGGAATCTCACTGTTTAAATTTTCAAGGGCATTGGACTTGCTCACCGCAGAAATACCCACCTTAACTAATAGCGGGTTGCCTTTTAAATTATCAAAATCAGCAACGACTTTAAGGGCTTTACCTGCGGCTTCCGGAATTTTGTAATTAACAATGGTTGATGGCTTTTTACCGCTGCCTTCACTTAAACACCCATTACAGCGATAACGGCTGTTATCGAGGTTAATCAGTTCAATGTCTTTAAAAGGCTTTGAAAACTCGATGGCAAAGTACATTTGACGATTGTTCGCCCAGCCGTTAGTTGCGCGGTACGCCAAAATAGTGCGGTCGTTGATAACGCGCACATCACTCCAAATTACTTTGTTTTTAAAGTTATAAATGCCATGGGTTAAATCGAGCAGTACGCTGCCTTTATCATGCTCTTTAAAGGTGTATTTATGCATGCCAACACGGGTGGTGGCGGTTAGTTCAGCATTAATCTTGTAGTCTTCAAGCAATACTTGGTAATAGCCAGGTTTGGCACTTTCGTTTTGATGGCTAAAGCGCGAGCGGTATCCTGCATCGGGGTTTTTGGCCGTGCCCGCGTCTAATTTGACCTCTCCCGTAATAGGCATCATCAGTAAATCACCTAAATCAGAATGCCCTGTGCCACTAAAATGAGTGTGAGAGAAGCCTACAATGGTGGTGTCATCATAGTGATAACCTGCACAGCGTTTATAAATTTCGGGCTGCGGGTCGATACCGCGAAACACCGAATCGGTATCAGGACTTAACTGCACCATACCAAATGGTACAACGGCTCCTGGAAATGTATGGCCGTCACCACCCGTGCCAATAAAGGGGTCTACATATTGGGTATTTGCCGATACAACAGGGATTGTCAGCATCATTGCACCGCTTGCAAACAGGGAAAAAGCGGTGTTTTTTGTACGTTGCCAGTGCTGGCTTATTGTTTTCATTGTGTGCCTCATGCCGAAATAAAACAAAAGTGGAACGTTCCAATTTTGATTTGAATATACTGATCAGTTTGTTAGAATACAAGCCATAATAACCAAATTTATAGCTGGTAAGCTGAGTGGTAAATCACACCTCCTCATTTAATAAATCACTAAAAGCGTCCCCTCAACAGGATAAAAAATCCGTTACAGTTCATGATGTTGCCCGCGTTGCTGGGGTGTCTAAATCAACTGTATCGTTAGTTTTACGCGGCAGTGAAAAAGCAAGTGCGAAAGCAAAAGACAAAGTGCTAAAGGCGATTGAAGAAACCGGTTATGTGTATAACCGGGACGCGGCCGCCATGCGCAGTAAATCATCGGATTTAGTGGCCATTGTTATAAACGATTTAACCAACCCCTATTCGGCGAAATTGGCGGTGGCGCTTGAAAAACATGTGCGTCAGCTCGGGCTAATGGCAACGCTGGTTAACACCAGTGAAGATGTCGAAACGCAAACGCAAATTGTTGCTAAGTTAAAAGAATATCGCGTTAAAGCCTTTATTATCTGTCCTGCACCGAATACTGAAGCACAGTGGCTTGAAGAGCTGCAAACTATGCAAACCCAAGTGGTGAGTATTATGCGTCAAGTAAGCGGTAGCACCATACCTTGCGTACTTCCTGACAATGAAAAGGGGGTTTACACCGCCACTAAAGCACTAATAAAACGCGGCCATAAGCAAATTGCGTTTATTGGAGGTGATGATGCGATTTCGGATTATCATCAACGATTATTAGGTTTTAACAACGCTATTAATGAACACAAAGATGTTAACTCTTGGGTGTTTAATAGTGCGACTAACCGCCAAGGCGGACGATTGGCGATGTCGATGTGCTTAGAAAAAGTACCTTCAATTGAATCGGTGATGTGCTTTAACGATATTGTGGCTTATGGTGTGATGGAATATTTAGCTGAGCAAAGTATTAAACCGGGACATGATATTGGCGTGATTGGTTTTGATGATTTAGACGACTCAAAACTAATGAGTGTGCCACTTAGTACAGTAAAAATTGACGCAGACGATATAGCTAAAGCGGTGTGCGAAATTTTAAAAGGTGATAAGCCGGAAAGTTTAAAACAAGTGCCTGTTAGCCTAATTGAGCGTAGCTCTTAAGTTTTAACTTTGTAAGCATCAGCCGAGAGCGTCACGGCTGATGCTTAATGCATATTAGTTGTTATTAAGCAGTTTGTTTAGTTGTAACGCATTATGTGAACTCAGCTCAATACGGGTGCTAATCGATTTTCGTGTTGCAACGGCTTGTCGACTAACAAAGTAGTCATAGCTTTGCCCGTCATTGGTTGAGACAAAGTTAAAGGCTAACTGTTGATCATTTAGTTTTAACGCAAACATATTGGCAGAGATAGGTGTAAGTGTTTCACTGTAACTTACCCCTTGTGCGTCAAGTTCTGGCATCGATACTTGTAGTTTGCCCGAAACATTTGAAATGGTTAAATCCAGACCATAAATGGTGTATTCACCAGCAAATTTATCAAATAGCTCAGTATTAACGGCTGGTAATTCAAATGACTCTGCTTCTGGCAGCGCATTTACATGTTTAAGCGCTGCAATCAATGTACCTGATAAATTATCTGACTCACCGCTGCTGAGTACTGAAATGGCTAAATCATGATCTGGGAATACATAAAACAAGCTGGTGTAGGCATTCGCATTGCCACCGTGTTCAAAGTGTCTGATTGGGTACCATTTGTTGTCATACATAAAACCATCGCTGACAAACATGCCATAGCCATAGTGAACAGGCAGCGGATTGGGTATTAATACGTGTTTGCCGCTAAGTGTTTGCGAGGATGCCTGTGTTAGTACATTTTCATTACCTTGAAGTAAGAGCTTTGCCAAATTAAGCATCTCTGTTGGTGTTGACCAGGTATTGCCACCTGCAGGTAATACCACTTCTGAGCTAAGTAATTCATCAATACTGGTATGCTTTTTAATTTGATCATTAGCGTCATTAATACTAAGCGCAAAATTACCATCGGCTTTTACTTTTTCATTTGAAAATGTTGAACGTGTCATAGCGAGGGGGGTAAGCACTTCTTGCTCAACATAGCTTGCATAATCAAGCCCACTTTCTAACGCGATAACGGCACCTAAATATGAATAGTTAGGGTTTGAGTAGTTGTAGAAAAGACCAGGTTGGTTAAGCACACCATTATCAATGGTGTATTCATCGCGCATAAACGAAATTAAATCTGAATCTGAGCTAATACCTTCATAGTCATCTTCAAATGCACCCTTGTGAGTCATTAACCATTCAAGCTCAATTGCTTGCCAAAAATCGGTGTGTTCAATAGGGAAGTTTATATTGGGCAGGTGATCAACTAGTTTATCGTCTAGTGCTAAACGATTTTGTTCAACAAGTTGAAGTGTGGCGATATTGGTAAGTACTTTGGTGGTAGACCCGATTTGAAAAAGGGTATTTTTATCCGCTTTTTCGGTACTATTTGGCTGCTTATTGCCAACCGCATCAGCAAATACAACCTCGCCTTTGTGGTAAATGGCAACTGAGATTGCGCCCGCATTATTGCTAATACGATCTTGTTCTGCTTGTTGCATTAATGCTGATGGAGGGGTCACTACAACAACATCATCATCGTCTTTTTTTGACGAGCCGCCGCAGCCAGTAACTAACAGTGCAAATGTGATTAAAGATAGCGTGTGTTTCATTCTATATTCCTTGATAAAAAGTAACAGCAAACAGACTATAAAATGCACAGGATTGGTTTTCTGTAAGTGTTAGTGAGGCTTTGTGAGAAACTGTTGCTTTGTGTAAGTATATTGTTGCGATTTTTAGGCTGAACACACAATCTATATTGATAACAAATTTAGAGATGTTATATTGTTGCATTATTTATTATGAGAATCCGTTTGTGCAACAACGTTTAGATAAATTAGCCATTAGTATTTCTTCATTGTGCATTATGCACTGCTTATTATTGCCAATTGGGATTGTGCTGATCCCTTCAATTGGTTTACAAACGCTTGCTGACGAAGCGTTTCACCAAATGCTGGTTGTTGCAGTGTTATTAACCAGTTGCAGTGCATTATTTATGGGCTGTAGACGACATAAAGCATGGCGTGTCTTAGGCTGGGGCTTAAGCGGGTTATTACTCTTAATTACTGCGGTGTTATTTGGCCATGATTTTGGTGAGCTCTTTGAAAAAGGATTAACCTTGATTGGCTCGCTTTTTGTAATTATTGGACATGTTCAAAATTATCGTTTGTGTAAACAGCTTGAATGTAGCCATCAAACCTGTCCTGAATAAATTCTCGCTTTAAAGCACGGTATGCGTGTTAAGTATCTAAAATATTTAAATGCTTAACACGTAGCGATTACAGAAAAAGTTACACCAACGTTGCTTCTTTTCGTGCCAAATGTGGGTTAATAAACTGACTTAATATCAGTGAACAAAACGCAAGCACAGCACCAAAATAAAATACTAATGAATTATCGTAAAGCCACACTAAACCAAAACTTGCTGGAATAATTACTGCAGCGATATGGTTGATAGTGAAACTTACGCCAGCCGTTGCCGCAATGTCTTCAGGGCGAGCGATTTTCTGGAAGTATGTTTTTATAGCAATTGCCATCGCAAAAAAGATATGGTCAATCACATATAACACGGCAGCACCGGTTGCACTTTCGACAATAGCATAACCAATAAACACAAAGATTAGGCCAATATATTCAATCGATAAGGCACGCTGCTCGCCAATCTTACCGATCATTTTGCCAATTTTTGGTGCAATAAAAATATTTAGTAAGTGATTGAGCATATAAAGCGCTGAAATTTCAGCAACGCCATAACCAAACTTTTCGACCATTAGAAAACCAGCAAACACCATAAAGATTTGACGCCTTGCACCTGAGAAAAAAGTAAGTAAATAGAAGAGGGTGTATTCTTTTCTTAAAATCAGTTTTTTATGCTGTGAAGTGTGTTGTTGAAACGCTGGGTGAGATAACCAAAGCCAAAGAGTAGCAAGTAAGCCAATGCCGCCAACAAACAAATAAACAAATTGATATGAGGTTGCCATAAAGGTAAATAAGAACCAAACAATGGCAAATGCACACAGTGATGCAATTGATTTGATAGACAGTAACTTACCAAGCTTTTCAGGCGCTTCGTCTTTACTAAACCATTGCAAGCTTAGTGATTGATTAATCGTTTCATAATAATGGAATCCAATCGACATAAGCACTGTGGTTGCGTACAAACCGTAAACAGTAGGGAATAGTC
Organism: Pseudoalteromonas sp. XMcav1-K; assembly: GCF_044005875.1. NCBI lineage: Bacteria > Pseudomonadati > Pseudomonadota > Gammaproteobacteria > Alteromonadales > Pseudoalteromonadaceae > Pseudoalteromonas > Pseudoalteromonas sp. XMcav1-K. The sequence goes on from NZ_JBIPJE010000039.1 coordinate 94,000, forward strand.
CAGTCAACGCAACTCCAATTACCAAAAGTGCGAGTGAGATAAGTGCAAAGGTTTGCTCTTTTAATACCAGTAATACAAACACTGCAGTAAAGGCAAGAAACCCCGGTATTTCTCGAAGTGACTGCAACATGCCTATGTTCGCGCCGTTAAAATTAGCAGCTTCTATTGCAAAGTTATTTAACAGCGCATTCCACGTTGAAAAGGTAAATGCCATTACCGCACCGGCAATAGCTAAAAAGCTAAAGGGACTGGCTTTATAAGATTTGATAGCGTTAAGCAAGGTGACGCTCCTGTCGGTTTTGAATAAGAACGCTAAAAGTGTAAAGCAGTAAAGCTTTGTCATGTTATCGAATATATGACATTCTATTTATAAAATCAGACAAGATTGTAATGCTCGTTAATGAACCAATGGCGCTCAACTCCTTCTCGCTTTAAAAAGAAAACCCTTGGTAGGCCAGTGTTGCCAAGAGCCACCAATATGCCGCCGTGGGAGCATGTAAAAACCCATAAACATACGTGGGGGCAGCTTGCTTATACCAGTAATGGTGTACTCACGCTTTTTACCCCCGAGGGCAAATTTATTATTCCGCCCCAACAAGCACTTTGGTTACCACCAGGGCTTGAGCATGAGAGTTTTTGTCGCTACGGCGGCAAATTTCGTAGTGTTTATATTGATGAAAAGTATACCGAGCGCTTAGGCACATCTGCCAAATCAATTGAAGTCGATAGTGTACTCCGTGCACTTATTTTAGAGATCTGCACGTGGCAAGATGACTATCCATTAGATGATAAAACTCAGCGTTTTATTGATGTGTTTATTGACCGTATTGAACTTGCCAAAGAAACTAACTTTGTGATGCCACTAAGTGAGGATGTACGTTTAATGCCAATTATTAGTGAGCTTTTAGCTAACCCTGGGAATAAACTCACCATTGAACAGTGGGGTGAAAAAGTAGGTGCATCAAGCCGTACGCTCAGTCGCTTGTTCAATAAGCAAATGAATATGGGCTTTTCACAGTGGAAACAAAAGCTTAAAGCATTTAAAGCAGTAGAGTTATTAGAAGCAGGGTATCGTCAGCAAGATATTGCACATCAACTCGGCTTTGAATCGGTGTCGGCATTTAATACCGCATTTAAACATTATTTTGGCGTCGCCCCAAATGTCTATGTAAAATCACATCACGTAAATAGAAGCTGATTTAGGTTTTCGGTTTTTGTGATTACTTAGCACCGTATTTAGCCAAGATAGCGTCAATTTTACCGCTTTTTTGCAGCACCAAAAACGCGTGTTTTAGTTTGCTAACAAGCGCAGGTGAAACGCTCTGCTTGCTGAACGCAAAATAAACCGCTGCCTTGTTTACAATAAGCGGATGAATTTTCAAGTTTGGCATTGCCGTGCCTTGTTGTTGTTCAAACATGATATTGAGTTTGGCTTCAAGGTATCCTGAAATACGCTGCGATTTTAATAAAATGGCTTTGGTTTGATTATTTGTCACCCAAACAATTTTATCTTTATTCCGCTCAGACTGTGCCAAGGTGTTCATAAAGGCTTCACCGTAGAACGACCCTGTTTGAATAGCAACGGGGTTATTTAGCGAAAAAAGCTGTGTTACTTGAGTGATTTCTTCACTCATGGGTGGGCTAACAAACACTAAGGTTTCAAAACGTTGCGGACCAACAAAGTAGGCAAACTGCTCGCGTTCGTCGGTTTTAGTTACCGACATCATCAAATCAATTTCACCATTTTCGAGCAACTTAAGCGAGCGCGCCCAAGGTAAATCGACAAAATCGAATTCACAGTGTGCTTCATTTAGTAATAGCTCGGCGAGTTCAACATCGAGCCCTTGCCAGCGGCCCGTAACTTTCTGTGATTGTGCAGAATATTGCTCAACTCGCACGGTAATGTCACATGAAAACAAATCACATGCAAAAAGAACCAGTGCTAAACAAACATACTTGAGCATAAGGGCGGTCACAACAACTAAACGTAAAGTAATAGCCTACCTTAAGCATGGGTTGCTTTAAATCAAAAATGACTACTTTTTTGCGTTGCATCACAAGAGTGGAAATAACTGTTTGAAGCAAAAGATTACATGTGTAATTATTAGGGTTAAGATTACATTTGTAATTAAAAGGATGTATATGAAATATTTAACGCTCTTATTGTGTTTATTTTTAACTGCGTGTGCCAATACACAATTGCACCTAGTGACAAAGGGCTACTCTAAAAATGAAGTTGCTGCCTTAAAAAGTAGCCTGAGCGAGCAACTCGTAAAGCAAAAAATAGATGTGGTGTTAAGCGATATTCCACTGCCTGCGATGTTTCCTGATGCATCGCTTGCTTTAAACCCAACCTACAATCAGCCAGATGTGATTGCGCTGCTTGATAATTGGCTTTTGGCGAACGGCCATAAAACATCGCGCGAATTTCGCTTTAGCGAAGGCAATCATTATTATTCCAAAGCACATTTAGGGCTTTATTTGCGAAAACCAGGTAGTAAAGAGCAAGTTGATTTACCGCCTTATTTACGCACGCAATATTGTGATGTTGCCGACGGCACACTCGCGCTTAACAAAGGCGGACAAGCGGTTTTAGAATACGAATTATTAGGCGATGGCAGCGATAAAATCGACACACTTAAGGGCCAATGGTTTTTTGCAGATAAGCATCTTACAGTCGATTTTAAAGAAATAAGCCAAACGTTTAAGTTGGCAAAGGAAGAAAAACAAACGCATTTAGGCCCGCGCCCCGCTGATGTGTATAAACCTATAAAACAATTATCAAAAAAACATATTCTAAACTGTGAATTCTTGATTATTTATATTAACTAGCACTTTTAAACTGCTAATTTCCGCTTATAACGCAGCCAATTTTCGGCTTTTACGGGTGGGAAAATCATTTATTTGATTTTTCCCCCTGTTAATTCTTATTTTTCCCCTACTTGTTGTTTTTGCATTAAAACGCGAAGTTTTTGTGGTTAGTCTAGACCCTATCAGCTCATAACGACGAACAACGAGATAACAACATGAATAACAACAACGTAGAAAAACAATTTACTGTACAAAAACGTATTAACGCAGCACTTAGCATTGGTTTAGTGTCACTGGCGGGCTATGTTGGCCTTGCTAAGCCAACGGTAGCTGAATTTGAAGAAATTAGTGTCGAGCGCTTAAACATTGTAGAGAAAAATGGTTATAACCGCATGGTACTCGCTAACTCAGATAAATCGCCAGGTGCCATTAAGCAAGGTAAAGAAGTGTTTAAACACAATTCACCGCGCCCAGGTATGATTTTCTACAACGATGAAGGTACAGAAAACGGTGGCTTTGTGTTTCGCGGCGAAAAGGTAAACGACAAAGTAAATCACGGTTTGCACATGTCATTTGACCGTTACAACCAAGATCAAACTTTAATGATGCAACATATCGAAATGGATGATTACATGATCACTGGTTTAACCGTGATGGATAGACCTGACAGCGCAATGGACTTTGACATGACCAACCGCTTTATGGAAGCGCAAAAAGCGGGCGATACAAAAACCATGAATGAAATTGAAAACTATATGGTTGAGAATAAATTACTCGGTGCACGCCGCGCATTTTACGGCACGTTAAATGGTGATTCTCGCCTGCAATTAAATGATGCAGATGGTAAAAAACGTATTCAAATGGTTGTAACGAAAGACGGTGAAGCCAAACTAGAGTTTTTAGATGCCAATGGAAAGGTTATTATGCGCCTTCCAGAGACCGCTGAACAATAATAATAGGAATTAGCACGTGCCAAAGGCAATTAATTATCTGGTTCTATTTGTATTTTCATTGTTAATAGTGCTTTACGCAGCACTATTAACAACGCCGAACGGGCAAAGCCTTAATATTCATTTAGATGCTCCGTTTTGGATATTTTTGCAGTGCGTAATTGCCCAGTGGCTAACGCTTAAAGTCTATCGCTTTGTAAAACAAGGTAACAGCTCAATAACGGCGCACATTACTAAAGTGTTTTTTGTCAGTAACTTAGTGTTTAGTACGTTAGTGACTTCGCTTGTTATAGCACTTGAAACTGCTATTGGCATTCAGCAAGTCGATAGCATGCACATGGTTGCAACGCTTGGTATGAATGCCTTGTTACATGCATTAGTAGGCGCTTATTCGCTGGCCTTTGAGTTGGTAACACGACTACAAAGGCAGCAATTAGTTTTGGCGAAAAAAGACAAAGCCTTGCTCGATAGCCAAGTAAAAACCCTGCAACAGCATATCGACCCGCATTTTTTATTTAATAACTTAAATGTATTGTCGGCCTTAATTGTGAAAGATCCCGATGAGGCAGAAGAATATTTAGCCCAGTTCAGCGATATTTATCGTTATATTCTTGAACATAAGTCAAAAAATTTAGTGCCACTTAGCCATGAATTGGCGTTTGCTAACCATTATATGGCACTTATCAATACACGCTTTAATGGTGCCTACACGCTCAATGTGACACAAGGCGAGGAGACTAATACATCAGAAATTATCCCGTGTGCGCTGCAACTTGCCATTGAAAATGTGGTAAAACATAACGCAGCAAGTAACGATAACCCGCTTGAGATCACGATAGATATTCAAAGCGATTGCATCGTAATTAGAAACCCGCTTCGCTTAAAAGAATTTAAAGCACCCTCGAGCAAAATAGGTTTGACGCATTTAAATGCCCAGTGCCAAGCCATTTTTAACCAACCTATTTTAGTAGATGAAAGCGACAGCCATTTTACACTCACATTGCCTCTTGGAGTTTAAGTAGCATGAATATTGTCATTATTGAAGATGAGCCGCTGGCGGCGGAAAAACTGGTTAATTACATCACGCGCTTTGATGCTAATGCCAATGTGCTAAAAATATGCGACAAGGTCGCCGATGTCATTGCGTTTTTTCAAACTGAACCTGAAGTTGACCTGATTTTTTCTGATATTGAATTGCTCGATGGCCAAGTATTTAACGCCTTTGAAGAGATTGATTTACCGTGCCCCGTTATTTTTACGACCTCGTATAACGCATTTTGGACCGAGGCTTTTGATAACCAAGGCATCGCCTATTTATTAAAGCCCTTTACCTATAAGCGCTTTACAAATGCGATGACAAATTATGAGTCGTTAAAAGCAAATTTAACTCAAACCAAGCAATTAATTCAAAATCAAAATACAAAGCGCTATAAATCACGTTTTTTACTAAAACACGCCAATGCCGTGAGCATTTTAAATGTAGAAGATGTGGTATGTATTCGCGCCGCGTCGGGCGTACTTTCGGCGTACGATAGTGCGGGCAATCACCATTTGTTATCGGGCAATTCGATGACCGAGCTTGAAGCCGAACTTAACCCCGAGCATTTTTTCAGACTGAATCGCAGCGATATTGTGAATATTCACTTTGTTACGTCATTTGAAAATTACGGTAAAGAAACGCTGGCGGTAAACGTAAGTCACATTAACGAACCCCTGATCACCAGTAAAACACGCACCAGCGAGTTTAAAAAGTGGCTAGCGAGTTAACGGCAAACAGATTGGATTTCACGTACCAGCTGGGTTGTCGTTACAGGTTGAATTCATTTCACTTTTTAGCCACGCTGTAAAAGCAGCAAGTCGTTGATTACTTTTAAGCGCTGTAGGGTAAACAAAATAGCGCTTTACTGTGTTTGGGTGCGCAATATTAAGCGGCACACATAATTTGTTCTGTGCAATTAGTTCTTTGCATAAGTACTCCGCTGCTAAGGTAAACCCATGACCGTTTAGCACAGCGTTGATTGCCATATCGGTACTTGGCACATAGGTCCATTTATTATGAGTTTGATAGTCTAGGTTTCCCTGTGATTCAAACCACTTTGCCCAATCATAAGGGTTGGGTTTATCTAAACTTACAAGCCAAGTGCTCAATAGGTCGTTTGCTTTACTAAACCTGTGTTGTTGCTGAAGCGACACAGCACACACTGGCAGCACCTTATCTTCACCAAACTGTTCGCATTGATAATTTTTAGGCGTATGCTGCTCTACTGTTTGCCCAAATCGAATTGCTAAATCAATATCGCTGTTAGCTAAGTCTTCGAAATTAGGCGATGGCACCACGTTTATTTGAATATTGGGATATAAATTTGCAAATTTACTAAGCCTAGGCATTAGCCATAAGTTAGTAAATGCCACAGTGGAGGTAATGGTTAAACTACCAAACAGGTCGTTTTCGCGAAGTGTATTAAGTGCCGTTTGTACCGTATTGAGTGCGTTAAATGTGGCCGTGTAGAAGCGCTTACCGTGTTTAGTCAGTACCATGTTTTTGTTTTGCCTGTTAAACAATGTAATACCTATAGCTTGCTCTAACATTCGCATTTGTTGGCTAACTGCGGCTTGTGAAATACATAACTCTTGCGCCGCCAAGCCATAACTTTGGTGGCGTGCAGCTGCTTCAAACGTACGTAATAACTTTAGGTTAGGTAGATTTTTAAACATGACTTTAGGTTGTCGTTTTTTAGTATTATAAGTTTATCTTATAATACAAGTCGATTTATATCGTTGGTTTAGTAACACTCCATTACGCACACTACGCCTAACATTTATTTAGTTAGGAAAACATAATGACTTATACACACTTCAATCAACTCCATTTTGGTCAAACAGCAGTATTAATAGCTAACGTGTGGGATGTACCTAGCGCGCTCGCAGCAAAACACGCTGGCTTTAATGCTATTGGTACATCAAGTGCTGCGGTTGCCGCTCAATTTGGCTATGAAGACGGCGAAAGCATGCCGTTTGAAACGTTACTAATGGTTGTTGAACGGATTTTAGTAAATACCGATTTACCACTGACGGTCGATTTGGAATCTGGTTATAGCGATGATCCAGAAGTGGTTGCAACCAATATTATGCGACTTGTAAACCTCGGTGTCGTAGGTATAAATATTGAAGACAGCAAGGTGAATAATGGTACCCGAGTGCTCAAAAATGCAGATGAGTTCGCCAGTTTTCTTTCGCACATTCAACAGGTATTAAAACAACATAACTGTGATGTGTTTATAAATGTGCGCACTGATACCTATATTTTAGAGTGCGACGATAAACTACAAGAAACCATTAAACGTGGGCAGCTCTATCAGGCAGTTGGCGCAACGGGGCTGTTTGTTCCGTGCATTACTGACCTTAACGAGATTTCAAAAGTACGTGAATGTGTATCACTGCCGTTAAATGTGATGTGTATGCCAGATCTAGCTGATTTCGATACGTTAGCGAAGCTAGGAGTAAATCGTGTTAGTATGGGAAATTTTGTGTTTGAGAAGCATCAAACTAATTTATCGACACTTTTATCAACAATAAACAAACAAAAACGCTTTACAGCACTTTTCGATTAATTTAGTAGTTTGGGTAATATTTGCTGTGTGAAACAAGGCTAACCATATGGTTAGCCTTTTAATTTTATAGTGCGCTGCTCAGTGATACCGGTGCTGAGGTATACCCTTTAATTTCATTTAACAAATGTACCAAGGTGTTATGTGTGCTTTCTTTATCTGCAGTAACTGAAATCGCTGTAATCTCGCCATTGGCATCAAGGCGAGCCAAATTTATGATAATTGATTGTGAGTCAATTACCTTATTATTTAGCAGTACACTATTATCTTTGGTGATATGAAATTGCGGTGTAATTGTTTGCGTAAGTGCTGGTTTGTTTTCTGTAGCTCGGTTTAAATCAAGCGCAGTTGGCCGATTAAAGCTGGTGGTTACAATAAAAAAGATAAGCAGGATAAACACAATATCCAGCATTGGGTTCATATCTACTTCTGCGTTATGCGTATTTACTTTGTGTTTGGTCATGTTAGACTCCTCGTTGATTGTTATTTTTCCATCAACTTAAGCCTAGGCAAGAGTTGTAACCTGCTATTTAACCCATTGTTAACATTTATGTTTGGTTACATTTTAGTTGTACTGATTAGTTACACGTTAGTAAGCGGGAAAGGTGTTGGATATTTAGAAAATGGCTAGAAAAACTGATACGCGGTGAGATTTATTAACGTTGCGAAACTGATAGTGCCGTGTCTTATGGGCTAAACCCTAACAGTTTCGCTTGTAAAATTCGCAAGCCTTACACAATTACTTTTGCATAGCTAGCGCGGTCAATATCTTGCACTTCAACTGAGATTGAGCAGTTTGTAAGTGAAAGACCGCTTAATTTATCTAAAACGGTATTAGATAGCATCGTTTTTTGTTCAACCGTGCGCCCTGAGAGTATTTTAAGTGTGACATGCACAAATTTAAGGTCAACAACGCCAGTTTTGTACTCTGAAAATGAAGTTGCTCTGACTTTAATATCGCTGCCCGTCGGTTCAAATAATTCAGACGCTAACGCCCCTTTATGAACAGCTTCAATTAGTATTTTTCCATTAATGTTATCTGAATGCTCAATTACACAATGTGGCATTAGATTCTCCTGTATGTATTTTGTAAAATGCCCAGCTATCGGGCCAGTATTGGTTTGTTAAAAAGGGTGAGTTTCGACTCAAACACAGCCATTTCGAGTAGCACTTATAAATAGCTTAAACTCTTGTTTTTTTGAAACGTTCGGACTACTCGGAACTTCCTTTACATCTAACTTCCAGCATTGATTACCGCTCGACTTTTGCTTGTTAATCTTTTTATTCTATGTTGTAGGGGCCTAACACTAAGCTAAACTTTATTTCGCCATCGGTTTGGCTTTTATGTGCTTCACATACACCTGTAATTTTTCCGTCCTTTATCTCTAGAGAGCTTTGGTGAAAGGATACAGTTGGAGATGGGCAGAGCTGGCGAACGCCTACCAACCTGTATTTTGGTTTCCCAAATTGTTGAAAAGGCGGCTGATCAGCAGTTTTGAACTCGGGCTTATAGACGGCAACATACTGTTGAAAGTTATTGCCCCCAAGAAAGCCTTCGAGTGAAAAAGTTGCAACAATGAAACTATTTTCTTCACTCTCTTTTAGATAAACCGATTTTTTTACCAACTCTGCGTTTTGATCTGATAGTAGTTTTGATAGTACTTGTATTTCCTTCTCAATACTGCCACCTGCGTATACAGCTAAAGAAAAAAATATCAAGATACTAAAAATCAAGAATTTCAACATGCTATTGAATCTGCCTGTGACTACTTGTTATGAATCATTTTCAATTTCATGAAGATGACGCAATCCTTCTTTTCGTAAAAAGTACGCAGGTATAAACATAAGATTACCTGCAGAAAATGTTACAAGTAATTGTTCATGATTAACCAAAAAATAACTGGAACCCATGATAAGCACTTTGGAATAAACCAATTATCGTTAATACGACACCTATTAAAATTAAAAGTTTTTCGAAAACTGAGGAAAAGATCATCGAACTATTAAGAACTATATTCTTCTATACCAGCTTCATTTCGTCGAAGAAAAGCTCTTTTATTAATATACAAAAATATGGCAGCCGCTGAAATTAAAAAAGCGACCCCAAGAGGTAGCCCAATCCAATTTGGTAAACTTAGCATGATTCATTCCTTGAATTACGAACACATTATTAATGCAAATCTTTGTTATATTAATTATGAAAAAAACAAAATTTTTGAACTAACAAATTATTATATAAAACCTTCTTAAGGTTATCAGTACTTTTTATTGCAAACAACGTAAAAGTGTTTTAGAAAACAAGGGTGTGCTAAACAAAAAGGCTAACACACAGGTTAGCCTTTTTTAGTTTGATGATATTAAGCGGTTCCTAGCGCTAATTTAGCTTTGCGCACGCGATAGTTTTGCCAGCGGCGCCACGATAACATAATGCCTGTATAAACGAGCAAGCACGCTAATAATGAGGCAAATCCTGCGATGGTTTGGCCGATAATGCCGTATGCTTCGCCTGTGTGTAAAAAGCGAATGTAACTGCGTGCTTTTCGATATGTTGATAAATCATCAAAGGTGAGCGTTTGTAATACAGCGCCAGTTTGTGTATCTACCGTTACCGTTAAGCGTTTTTGTGGCTCGCCCCCTGTGCCGGTATCAAGACTAAACGCTATTTTATCCATAGGTTTAGTAGTAAGTGTAAACTGTGCACGTTGCCACTCTGGTGTTTGGTTAATTGCATTTTCAAATAGTACATTAAGCGATTTTGGCGTGCCATTATTTAATGGCGACGCTTTTAGCTGCTCAACTTTCGCATCGTTAGATACCATTTCTTTTAAGGTATTACCCGGCCATTTAAAAGAGAAAAAGAAAGCCGTTGCAATGAGTACCGCAAGTACCGGCGCTAAATAAATACCGTACACATTATGCCATTGGTAATCGCGCGCATTGGTGTTTGGGTAAGACTTACCAAAAGTAAGCTTTTGTTTAAACGCGCGTTTATTAAAGCGTTTTGGTAACCACAAATAAAGACCCGAAAGCACTAACACAAAGAAAATAACATTAGCGATGCCATTAACCCAGCGACCTGTCTCACTAAACTTACCGTCAAGGGTTAGCCAGCGATGAAAAGCGCGCAATTTACGCATGAATGTTTTAGTTGCAAGCCCAGGTTCGTTAATTTGTTCGCCGTTGTATGGGTTTAAATAGGCAAAGGTTTTGCGGCCTTCTTTAATTTGAATAAAGGCGTTTTGTTCGTTTCTAATCGCAATACTTAACGGCTTTTTATGCTCTAGGGTACTGGCAATAGTATTTATTTGTTCAAGCGTAAGTTTTTGCGTGTTTGCAGAAGGTGCTTGGGGATAATCTTGTTGCTCTGCGCTGTGAATAATTTGGCGTTCATAGGTAAGTAGTGCACCGGTGACCGACATTAAAAAAATAAATAGGGCAGCGATGCAACCAATAATTAGGTGAAGCCAAAAAAAGGCTTTTCTTATACTCATATTTTATTGCTCATTATAACGGTAAAAGCGAGCTAAACACTGTTTAGCTCGCTTTTGATATGTATTAAGTTGACGGATTAATACGTTGTAAAGGTATGTCTATAGTGACACTCGTACCTCAAAGCGTGCTGTGCGCGCATCACCAATGGTGACATTATTTACACCGCCACCTGCAAGGTAGTCTTCATCTAAGGCGTTTTCGATATTAAATCGGAAATCAGTATCTTGTCCTGCAATTTGTGTGCTGAATGTAGCACCTAGGTCAAGACGGTAATATGCGTCTTTTGTGATGGTATTATTAGCGTCTGCAAAGCGCTCGCCCTGATAAATTAGGCCGGCATTTAATGCAAGATTTTCTGTCATTTCGTAGCGAGACCAAAGCGATGCAGACCACTTAGGTGCATCAACAGGTGTTTTACCTTCGTAGTTACTATCGCGTTCGTACTGAGCATCTAAGTACATTGTTGATGCCATTAAGAAAAGGGTATCCGTAACTGCACCTTGCGCGGACGCTTCAAAACCTTTATGGCGCTGCAGACCTGCTTGGGTTGTTATAGTGTCAAAGTTAGGGTCGTCAACCAGTGACTCACTGACTAAAACGCCACTTTTTTCTATATCAAACACAGCTGTATCTAGCATTAAACGGTCAGATACTTGCCATTTTAAACCAAGCTCTATTTGCTCTGATGTCACTGCATCAAGTTTCATGCCGTGGTTTTTGTCGGTTTCGTCATTTAATGTTTCGCTACGTTGAGGTTCAAACCCTTCTGCATAGCTTAAGTAAATTGTTGCATCTGAAATAGGGTGGAATAGTACGCCAAATTTCGGCACAAATGACTCGCTGTCAGCACCTTCTTTATTTTGTTTATCAAAACGACCACCAACAGATACTTGCCATTTATCGTTGAAGGTAATTAAATCTTGTAAATAAATGCCGTAGAAATCGTACTCGCTAGTGTACAGCGTATCGTCTGTTTTATAACTTATATCAGGGCGACTAGGCTCTGTGCCACCTGGTATGTAATCAACACTTGCTGCTTTTACACGTAACTGACCATAGTAATAATCTAGGCTATTTACACCTACAAGTAGATTATGATGGATGCCACCGGTATTAAATTCACCTTTTACATCGAAATACATTGTTTGGAATTGCCAATCATCAAAGCGATCATATGGGCGTGATTGATAGCTATCGCCAACAACATAATCTGAAGGTTTACGCGGTGCAGACTCAAAGCGTTGGCGCTCAAAGGTTTGCTCGTTGTAACCAAAGGTCATTTGCCAGTCATTTGTTAGGTGATAATCGATTTTTGTGCCAAAGTTGTTTACGCGAATATCAGTAAATGCCCATGAAAAATCATAAATGTAGTCTTTGTCACCAATTACTTCACCATTGCTGTTTAACCAAGCACCTGTATCAAGACCCGCTTTGTCGTCTGTTTGGTCATAGTACACATTCACAATGAGGTCTTCAGTGATTGCATAATCCAAAGCAAGGTAACCTAAAAAGCGGTCTCGCTCACGGTTGTCGCCATTCGCATACTCTCGTTCAAATACCACATCTTGTTTAACTAAAACACCACGATAGTTTAGGTTTTCTACTATGTTACCACCGGCATCAAGCATAAAACGCGTTGAACCGTTTTGGTCTGCATCAGCGCTGATGTCTAATAATGATGAGGAAGTTGGCTTTTTAGTTACCATATTAACTAAACCACCCGGAGCAGATTGACCATAAAGCACACTTGAAGGCCCTTTGACTACTTCTACTCGCGAAAGTGTTTCGATAGGTTGTTGGTAGTGCGACCAGTGTTGATGTCCATCACGTAAATAGCCGTTTGATGAACTAAGAGTAAAGCCTCGTGCGTTAAATACTTCACGGTTACGTTGTTTTGAACCTGGAGAAAGGCTGGCGTCGTTAATTAATACTTCACCTAAGGTTGTTGCTAGCTGCTCGTCGATAATTGTTTCTGGAATAACGGTTACTGATTGCGCTGTTTCGAGTAGCGATGTGTTTGTACGCATTGCGCCAGAGGCGTCATCAACTTTGTAATCGTTAAAGTAAGTACCTTTAACTTCAATAACTTCTATTTTTTTTTCATCTGCTACAACAGTTGCTGAAAGCGATAAAAGTGAAAGTGTAATTGCTTTGGTAATGTGATTTAACTTCATACTAAACCTAAATATCCCTGAAAAAGTGCGGGCATTCTATGTAAATCACAATAAAATTGGAATAGGTAATGATAATAATTTTTATTTATGAGTGTGTTTTATACATTATGTTTCTGTTATAGGTTTAATATTGGTGATTTATACACAAGTTAACAGTGTGTGTTTAAAGCTCTTTATTATCAATAGATTTTGGCAGTTAAGATATAAAAAGAGCTTAGAACTGTTGCTGAGATTTGATACGAATACACTGTAAGCACTTGTTTTACTCTGTATTCGCATTGTGATTTAGTTAAACGTATCTGAACGCTCAATTACTTCAATCGCGTAACCGTCTGGATCGTTGATGAAAAAGAATTTTGCAACGAGTGAATCACCGTTATAAAACTCTTTTACGTCTTTTGGTTGATAACCAAGATAGATTGCTTTTTGATGCAGTGCTTCTATATTTTCTGCGCTTACTGCCAGGTGGCCGTATCCGTTACCCAAATCATACTGTGCTTTTTGTTCAAAATTTACAGTCAGTTCAAGTTCAAAATCGGACTCTTCATTACCTAAGTAAATTAAGCAAAAGCTATCGAAAGTAATCCGGCGTTTTTCTGTTAAGTTGAGTATGTTTTGATAGAATTGCAGTGATTTTGATTCGTCTACTACGCGGATCATACTGTGAATCATTTTTGCCATTGTTAGGAATACCTTATGTGTGAATTATATGCTCAAGAGCCGCAAACATCTTACGATAGCACCAAGCGTTCAATACGCATTCAGGGGGTGGTGACAAGTATTTCGCTAGAAAATAAAATCTGGCAAATTCTCGAGCGTATAGCAGCCGATGAAAAAGTAACAGTGCCGGAGTTTATTTCCACCTTGTATCAAGAAGTAATTGAACGCCATGGCAGTGTTAAAAATCTCGCATCAATGCTGCGTGTAACGTGTTTAACCTATGCGCTAAATAGTAAACTACTTGGCTAATTAACGGGTAGTATCTAGGTACTACATTGGGTGTTAACCATTAATCACCGCATTTTGCCGCTTAGCATTTTTTGCCAAGTTATTTCTCATAGCCAAGTAGTCTGGCCCCAGTTACTTTCATTGAGAATACGATTATGGAAACACTTACTTTTTTTGAAGATCTTTTTGCCAACGCAGATCCGGTGTTTATTTTAGCAGTTGCATTAGCAAGCTTAGTTTTATGGTTTTTACCGGCAATTCTGGCGTTTTTCTTTAATCGCAAACATGCAAAATTAATCGCAGCGGCATGTGTGCCAGCGGGTTTTTCACTTATTGCGTGGTCAGGCCTGATGATTTGGGCTGTAACCGGTAAAAGTGTTGAAAAAGCGGTGACTAAATCGCGCAAACCTGCGTCATCAAGCGAAGCAAGCTAATATAAAACGCCCTTTTTACAGCATTAGCAGTAAAAAGGGCGAAAATATTAAAAATCATCAGCGGCCGTTAGCGCTGATTTTATTGATTAAAAGGTGTATTGCACCGAAAGACTTGCGTAGTCGACTTCACCATTAAATTTATCTACATTTGAAAAAATGCCAATCTCATCATCTTCAAATTCAAAGTCGTAGCGGGTGTAATCTAGATTAAGTTGCCAGTTTTTTGAAATAGCAAATGATGCACCAGCGCCGTAAAATAGCTCATTGCCATCAAGTGATAGCGTATTATCAAAGCCGCTTAAATCGGCATCCCACCAATAATTACCGCCTTTTACAAACAGCGTTATGCGGTCACTTACCGGCAGGCCAAGCTTAAGCCCTAACGTATAACCGTCTAGTTTGGTGTTAAAGGTATCGTTGCCAAACTTACCAAAATCCAAATAGCCCGCTTCTAAACTGATCATTTGATTAAACTGGGTGCCAATAAACACATTATACGCGTCGTCGTCATCATCAAAATCATCGTCACCACTGGCACTTATTAATCCATAACCGCCACCCACATAAACACCGCGATGATCTACTTGCTTGTTATCTTTCGCTAGTAACGGCTGTGCAAAAATAGCTGAGGATAAGAATAATGTTGTAAGTAGTTTACTTTTCATAAAAATTCCTTGTGTTTATTTGCGTTAAATACAGCCAAAGCGTTGCAAAGCCTAGACCAAATTTAAAATTGCAAATAAAACAATAGGTTAATGCTTTTCATGAGTGTTTTGAGTATTTGATGAATGTAAAAAACACATTAATTATGAAAGATTTACATTAACACCGTGAAGTATGAACACACAGTGCTAAAACGAAAAAAGTAGTTAGGGTAGGCAACTGATAAATAGCCTTTTATACCGACTATTTTGTATTTTTAACGGCTTAAACCAAAGCTAAAAGAGTATGTGCTAAACAAGCTTCGTTTACTTACTACTATTTTAGAGAAGTGCTTTTGTACTGTTACTCGCATGTAAGGCGATTTGTTAACGCTAATTTAGCCCATGTGTAAAAAGTAAATTGTGTTATGCAAAAGCTACAATAAAAGGTGTAATTTTTTCATGGTTGTTATGACTGACTACAAAGTAAACTTTGTTATTTTACTGATTTTATTGGTTATTTTTTTTGGAATCATAGTTGCTTGAGTATTAGCAAGTTTAAGAAATATGAGAAACAAATTTTTAACCAGGAAAAGGAACCTTGAAATGGCTACATCAAATCAAAACACCACAAATGGTAAAGCAAAGCAAAATTCAACTCAGGCGCACCCAGTTGCCGATAAGCTCAACGAATCACTTCATGAATCAGTCGATACCATCACTGAAAAAGTTGGTACAGCGGAAGAAACATTGCGTGAAACTGCACATTCAAGCTCTGAAAGCTTGGCGCAAAAGCAGCAAGAAATGAAAGCTAAGTGGGAAAAGTCAGCCGTTAAAAAATACGCAGTAGAAAACCCAGTAGCAACAGCAGGGATTGCATTTTCACTCGGTATGTTGGTGTCTGCAATTATTAAACGTAAATAATATAGGTTTAAGACGATGGACAACATAGGTCCCGAGCACGGCGGTTTTAACAATCAAAGCGAGCCAAATCAGCAGCCTGAAAACGAGGCGAAGCTGACGCAAACATTCGAAAGCGTAACAACATTGCTTGAAAGTAAAATTGCCAAGCTCATTACGTCAAAAAACCTAGTAGCGGCTGAGGCTAAAGTTAGCCTCAGCGCTGCGTTACTCTCATTCGCGATTTGTTTAACACTGGTCGTGATTGTGAGTGTAATTTGGCTCTTGCTTAATGCAGTGGTTGGGCTAACTCTGTATAAAATGTATCCCAGTTTAGCCTTGGTAATTGGAAGTTTGTTACTTCTTAACAGTGCATTAGCTGTATGGCTATTTATTCAGCTTAAGCGTATATGGCATCGCGTGGGGTTTAAAGCGAGTATGTCTTTACTTTTAAACGGAGACTAACATGGAGTTTTTACTTAAAGATGATCTACACCAACTTGAAAAAGCCAAAGCCGAATACCTCGCGGTAAAGGTGTTTGATGACTACAACACACAAGTTGCAAAAACGAATGTGAAATCGATTTTATCGTCAAAAGAAGGGCTTATGGCATCTTTTGGGGTAGGGTTTGTAAAAGGATTAATGGATAATCCTGACAACCAAAAATGCGGATCATCCCATTCCGAGCTAATTAAAATTATCAGTTTATTAATAAAATAACGCGCTATTGTTATTTGGCGTTTTGTTTAGGCTTGAGTACTTCAGAAAATTGAAAGATTAAAAACCCAATAAACGACAGTACAATACTAATTTCATAGCGACTGTATGCTACCGATACACCAATTGCACCTGTATTCCAAAGTCCGGCTGCGGTAGCTGTGCCTTTTACGCTGTCTTTATCTCTGAAAATAGCACCGCCACCAATAAATCCCATACCTGTGATAATGCCATACATTACCCTTGCTTCGGCGTCAGAACCTTCAAACACATTAATACCAACCAGCATAAAAGCGCACGAGGCAATGGTTACGAGTGGAAATGTTCGAAGACCAGCGCCGTTTTCTCTTGATTCACGGTTTAATGCAATCGGTAACGACAGCAAAAATGCGATACCAAGTTGTTTAAAGTGAAACATTATTAAGGTGAAATCTAAATCTATCTCGAACATCCGTTTCTCATCTTTATAATTGGTTTAATACACAGTGTGCGCAGGCAAACTGATCGTATCGTTAAAAAACAGTGTATTGGATAAGGTCTGTAATAAAACCAAACACTTATATAAATACGCAGCGTGTCGATTAGGCCACTCGTCTTAACCAGTGTAACGTAATTAATTAACCAAAGTCGATTGGCAACGACGTGATTGGTTTAACCAGATGAGTTATTACTGTTACCCAAAAGTAGCCTAGACTGTAAAGTTCAACACGCTCTAGTATTTGGCTAGCCAAGTACGAATAATGGCTGTTAATTGAAGTGTTCATAATTAAGGATAGTGTATGAGTAATTCTGTATTGGTAAGTGCAATTGAGCGCTTGCAACGAATTGGAGAGCAAGCAAATACCTCCAAGCAAGTGATTGAAGCACTGAGTCATCCACATGCCACATTAGCGTGTAATTTACCCGTACGTTTAGACAGTGGCCGTTTAGCTTATTTTAAAGGCTATCGTTGCCGTTATAACGATATTTTAGGACCATGCAAAGGCGGTATTCGCTTTCACCAAGCGGTGAATCAAGACGAAGTAGAAGCCCTCGCGTTTTGGATGACACTAAAATGCGCAGTGGTGGGGTTACCACTGGGTGGTGGTAAGGGCGGAGTTACGGTGAACCCGAAAACGTTATCGCCAATGGAGCTTGAACGATTATCGCGTGCGTATGTGCGTGCGATGGCCGATTTTATTGGCCCAGATACCGATATTCCAGCACCCGATGTTTACACCAACGCGCGCATTATGGGTTGGATGATGGACGAATACGAAAAAATAACGCGCAGTAAAGCCCCTGCGGTGATCACCGGAAAACCGATATCGTTAGGCGGTAGTTTAGGACGCGAAAGTGCAACAGGTCGCGGGGCGTTTATTTGTACGCAAATGTTGGTGAAAAAATTGGGCTTAAACCCACAAGAGCTCACAGTGGCGATACAAGGTTTTGGTAACGGTGGTTACCACTGCGCTAAATTGCTGCAGCAAGCAGGCTTTAATATCGTTGCTATAAGCGATTCGCAAGGGGGCATTTATCGAGAACAAGGACTGGATGTCGATAGTATTTTCCAAGAGAAGCAGCGCAGCAAAAAACTCTCTGCGGTGTACTGCGAGCAATCGGTTTGCGAAGTGCAAGAGTTTAAACACATTAGCAATCAAGAACTGCTTACTTTAGATGTTGATATTTTAATCCCTGCAGCGCTCGATAGTGTGATCACCCGTGATAATGCCAATGATGTGCGCGCTAAGAACATTGTTGAAATTGCTAATGGTCCCGTTGAAAGCGAGGCAGATAGTGTTTTGCAGCAAAATAACGTAACAGTGGTGCCGGATATTTTGGCAAATGCTGGTGGTGTTATCGTAAGTTATTTTGAATGGCTGCAAAACAGACAAGGCGAGCAATGGTCACTCGATAAAGTAGAAGAAAAGCTGCATCAAAAGCTTGAAAAAGCGTTTGAAAATGCTTGGCAAATCTATCAAGAAAAAGACATTACACTACGCGACAGTGTATATAACGTAGCGTTGCGTGCTTTAACCGAAGCTATTGAAGCGCACGGCACAACTGATTACTTTAATGCGCAATCGAATCGTTAAAGAAAGTAGATTTGGATAAAAAGAGCAGCTTAAGCTGCTCTTTATGTATTACGTTTTTAATAAATTATTGTTTGCTTTTGACATAGTCATCAACAATCCGCGCTAAGATATCTAGAGGCACGGCGCCGTTTTTAAGCACCACATCATGAAACTCAGCTAAATCGAACTTATCACCTAGCGTTTGTTTGGCGTTTTCACGAATTTCTAAGATTTTCATCATACCGACTTTATAGGCGGTTGCTTGGCCTGGCATCACAATATAACGCTCAATTTCAGAGGTAACATCGGACTCTGCCATGCCGGTATTTTTAAGCATATAGTCAATAGCTACTTCACGTGTCCAACGTTTATGGTGAATACCTGTATCGACTACTAAGCGTACTGCTCTGAAAAGCTCTGCTTGTAAGCGGCCAATATTATCGTAAGGGTCGTTTTGAAAGCCTAACTCCCACGCAACTTGTTCCGCATAAAGTGCCCAGCCTTCAGTGTAAGCAGTAAATGGCGACATGCGTCTAAAAAGCGGCAAGCCTTCAGCTTCCATTCCAATGGCAATTTGAAAATGGTGGCCAGGAATACCTTCGTGATAGGCGAGGGTGCGCATTGAGTATTTCGGGGTGGCTTTAATATCGTATAAATTGGCAAAAAATAACCCAGGGCGTGAACCATCAATAGAGGGCTGTTGATAATAGGCACCCGGTGCGGTTTTTTCTTTAAATTCAGGAATGCGACGCACTTTCATACCTGCATTTGGTCGAATATTAAACGCGCCATCAAGTCCTTGGTCAATCTCATCTAGGATGGTTTGATAGTCCGCTAAAATTTGTTCGCGACCTTCATCGGTATCAGGATAATAAAAACGCTCATCGGCTTTTAACGCTTCAATAGCCGTGCTAAAGCCAAGGCTGGTATCAAATCCTTCGCTATTTAAAATTGTGAGAATTTCTCCCTGAATTCGCGCGACTTCACTTAACCCTGTTTGATGAATAAAGTCGGCAGTGTAGTTGGTGGTAGTGAAAAATTTAAGTGAGCTGGCATAAGCTTTATCACCATTTGGTAACTTCCAAAAGCCATCATCCGTATTGGCTTTATCGCGAAGTGCGCTAAAGTAATCGATAAACAGCTGATAAGCAGGATGCACTGATTCTGTCATTGCAATCTCAACGTCAGCAAGGATCTTCGTTTGAGTTTGGTCGTCAAAAACCGCACTACCACTTTCTCCTGCTTTAATCATTTTATCTTGCAATGAGGTGTAAAGAATATTCTCGTTGATTGGGGTTGCAACAAAGGTGGTCATTTCGTCAAGTACGCGGTCAATTACAAAACGCGGTGGAATAATGTTTTTTTCTTCACGTAATTTTAGCCCCTCTAAGCTTTGACTAAACTTGCGTTTAACTTGGTTTAAACGGCTGATGTAGTTATTTGCATCTTCAACCGAATTAACTTGGTGCTGCGCATCCATAAAACTTGGGAAGCCGTTTTGAATGCCAAATAATTGGTTTACCGGATAACTGTGGTAGCGAAACTCGGTGGCATCAACAGCAAAATCAAGTAAATAGAGTGCAATCTCTTTCGACATTTGATCAGATTTGTCGAGTTCGCTGTCGTCATATTGCAGTACACCTTGTCTAATTTCAGGTAACAGGGCGAACATTTCGTCGTCTTTAGCAAGGCTTGCATCATCAAGCTCTGCATTGTGGCTGTTAAAGCCTAAACTTTCTAAAAAGCCAAGTGAGGTCAGTGTTTCTGGGCTGTCAAAGGCCATTTTTACCATAGTACGGTCAACGTACGATTTAAATCGCAATGGTTTTTTGGCGTACCATTCATGGGCAACAAATGCCCCTGCTAAAAATGCCAGTAATAAAATACTCAGCACTAGCCACTTTATTATTTTTCTAATCATTGGGCTTCCATATAAGTTGTTGTTTGCATCCCTTGCTATGATACCGAAATCAAATTAATTAACAATCGATTAACCTGGCTTTAAGGCTAAAGGGGCAGTGAGATTATTAAGATATGACGTTTGACTACAATACATGTTGGTAGACGAAATAGCAGCTAACGGGACACTCGCCATGGCGGATTTAAGCGGTTTTCACCTGCCCAGTATAGCTTGATTTTATTGCCTGAAGGGTCAAATAACACGGCTTCTCGCCACAGGTATCGTTGAACAGTTGGTAGCTGGGAAAATATAACGCCTTTTGCTTGTAAGTCAGCAACCCAGTTATCGAGCTGTGCATGTTCAAAATAAATCGTGGCGCCATTAACGGCATTTTCTTCAAGTGACAGCGAAAATGTTGATTCGCCCTCTGGGCAGGCAAAACGCGCATAATGCGGTGTATCGACAATAAGTTCAAAACCGAGCGTTTGGTAAAATGTAACGGCATCACTCATTTGCGTTACCGGTAATGTTACTTGGTTTAAGTTCATTTAAATCCTTAAACTAAACTGTAGGCATGCGCTTTCAACGCATGCCTACACGTTATTTATTTGTTCTCATTAACTAAAATAACTTTACGGTGAGGGAATGGAATTTCAATATTGGCATCATCAAGCGCTTTTTTAACTTGCTCGGGTACCGAATACAAAATATCGAAATAATGTTCACCGGAACAAAACGGACGTACTAAGAAATCGACCGAACTGTTGTTGAGGGTTTCAACTTCAACAAAGGGTTTAGGGTCATTCAAAATATGTGGGTGCGCGTCTAATACCTTATTAATAACTGTGCGAGCAGCGTCGATGTTCTCGTCATAGGCGATGCCAAAACGCATATCAACACCACGTATCTCATGGTGAGAGTGATTGACAATTTTATTGCCCCAAATATCGCTATTAGGAATGATAATACGCTGGTTATCAAAGGTTTGTAAAATGGTGGTGAACATGTCTATTTCAGCCACTTTGCCGAATTGGTCGCCCGTTTCAATAAAATCATCCACTTTATAAGGCCTAAATATAAGCAGCATTACACCCGCAGCAAGGTTCGATAAGGTGCCCTGCAGTGCTAAACCAACCGCAAGCCCAGCGGCACCTAGCAGTGCAATTATTGAGGCTGTTTGAACACCAAAACGGTTTAAGACCGCAATACCGACAAATGCCAAAATGGTGTATTTAGCGACACTGCCAAAAAACTTAAACAAGGTATCGTCTAGTTGTGCATGACGATTAGAGATTTTGATGATGGCTTTATTTACTTTGCCAGCAAGCCAAATACCAATAATTAAAATGGCGAAGGCAAGTAATAGGTTGGTTGCCCAATCAAGTGCTATTGGCAGATATTGATTGAGATCGAGCTGAGCGATAAATTCTTCCATATTTTGTTAACCTAACGTTAAAAGCTATACACTAGGCTATCTTAAACGGTGCTTCAAGCGTCATAGCGATAATTTATACACATAGAAAGTTTATTAAACATTAACTTGCGGTTTGCACTTTTACATCACATAGTTTGTAAAGTAGTTTTATTCTATGTTGCGTGTTTAAAGGAAGAGGTATGTCCTATTTAAAATTAGCAATACGCTTTCGTTTAGAGCCTGGGTGTTTAGGGCCAACGGGTACTGATTACATTGAAGATTTTTGCCGATTGATAAATCGGGTTGATTTTACCTATCCGTTTGTTACCCTTGATGTGGTCCCTCGCTATGATAAAACCTTACCTGAATGGGAGTTTTTACTGAACGGTAAGTTAATTTCAGAAGAGCAAGCCGAACGTGTGTTAAGCGTAAATGACTTTACTGTCGACAGCATGGAAGAGCAGGTAGAGCAATTCCTGACCTTAAAAGTAGAGCAGTTTATGTTGTCGCTTAAAAATAAGCGTTAACACATTTCGCCGTTAAGAATCACTCGCATTCAGTTAGTCGCTTCCGTATACTGCATTTTTATTTAAGAGCCTAGGAACTTTATGAATATCTGGGTCGATGCAGATGCATGCCCTGTTGCAATTAAAGAGATTTTATTTCGTGCAGCAGAGCGTACACAGATCAACACAACCTTTATTGCTAATCACAGTTTCCGCATTCCACCGTCTCGTTTTATCAAGCGATTACAGGTAGAAAAAGGATTTGATGTTGCCGATAACGAAATTGCTAAACGTGTAGTCGCGGGCGATTTAGTAATTACGCAAGATATTCCACTCGCCGATGAAGTGATCACTAAAGAAGCGATTGCGCTCACCCCGCGCGGCGAGTTATTAACTGCAAGTAACATTAAAGCGCGTTTAAATATGCGTGATTTTTTTGATACTTTGCGTGCCAGTGGCGTTGAAACAGGTGGCCCGAGCGCGTTATCAAACACTGATAAAAAAGCCTTTGCTGATGAGCTTGATAAAGCGCTTGCAAGGCTCGGTTAGCTTTATTGTTTAAAAGGAAAGTTGCGCAGTTATGCACGATCTTACGAAAGGAAGCATTCCAAAACACATTATTTCAATGGCAGTGCCAATCGCCATTGGTCTGCTTATTCAAACGCTGTATTTCTTAGTTGATTTGTATTTTGTTGGTCAACTAGGCAGTGCCGCGATTGCCGCTGTGAGTAATGCATCAAGTGTGTTTTTCTTTGTTATGGCATTAACGCAAGTACTCAATATTGGTTGTGCAACACTAGTATCGCATGCGGTCGGGCGCAAAAAACAGCGCCAAGCCAGTCACGTATTTAATCAAACGTTAGCGCTTGCCAATTGGGCCACCCTGTTTTGTGCAGCGATAGGCTATGCATTTGGTCACGTATTTTTTGCGTTTATGACCGCCGACATTGCCACACAGGCATTAGCCGAGAGTTACTTTTATTGGTTTTTACCGTCGTTACTGCTGCAGTTTGTATTTACCGCATTAAGTGCTGCGCTGCGCGGTACTGGTATTGTAAAACCGGTTATGTCGATTTCGGTGATTGGTATTATCGCTAACATTATTCTATCGCCTATTCTGATAACGGGGTGGGGGCTTGGCATTGAGCTCGGTGTCGTTGGTGCGGGTCTGGCGAGCAGTATTTCAATGTTGCTATCGTTTGTGCTTTTGGTGCGATATTTCAATAAACAAGAGCAATATCTTCAAGTGCGCTGGTTATCGTTTGCGTTAAAAGCGAAAACGATACGCAAAGTACTTAATATTGGTTTACCGTCGGGCGGCGAATTTTTACTGACCTTTTTGTACATGTCGTTAATTTATTGGGCGCTTAGTCGTGTATCTGCTGAAGCACAAGCCGGCTTTGGTTTAGGTGGGCGTATTATGCAATCGCTATTTTTACCGGTTATGGCTATTGCCTTTGCTGCGCCTGCTATCGCTGGACAAAATTTTGCAGCGCGGAAAATCTCACGCGTATACGAAACCTTTCACATCACCGCGTTTTTAACGTGCTCATTAATGGGCATGTTAATGGTCCTGTGTTTATGGGTACCTGAGCTATTTGTTACCGGTTTTAGTGACAATGTCAATGTGGTGTTAGTTGCAGCAACGTTCTTGAGTTTTGTTGGCCTTAATTTTGTTCCTGCTGGCTATGTATTTGCTATTTCAGGCATGTTTCAAGCGCTTGGAAATACGTGGCCCGCTTTACTGAGCACCTTTGTGCGCTTGTCACTGTTTGCGATTTCAGTTATTTATTTAGTGAATCAAGACGACTTTTACATTGAACAAATTTGGTATTGTTCAATTGTTACTGTGTTTATTCAAGCTTTGGTCAGCCACCTGTTAATTCGTCGTGAATTTAATAAAAAGCTGGTTAAAGCGCCAAGTAACACGCCAGAGCAAACTTGCGCCGTGGCAAAATAAATCAGTGGTATAGCTGAAAGGGGATGCTAACCGTTGTGCTCAGCGAGCAGCTCTTTAATCGTTAACGCATCAACGGGCTTGGCAAACCAATAGCCTTGAATTAGCGAGCAATCCGATGCGGTTAACCAGTGCATCTGCGCATTGAGCTCAACGCCTTCGGCAATTACTTCAAGTTTTAAGCTTTTACTCATCGCAATAATGGCTTTGGTAAGGGCTTGGCTTTCTGCGTTATGTTCAACGTCTTTGATGAAGCTTCTATCAATTTTGAGTTTATGCACCGGGAATTTCTTTAAATAGCTGAGCGATGAATAGCCAGTGCCAAAATCATCGATGGCTATTTTTACGCCTAAATTAGCTAACATAGTGAGTTGGGCAATGGTTTTTTTATCGTTTTCAATGAGTAAGCTTTCGGTAATCTCTAAAATTAGCTTATTGCTTGGCAAGCCACTAACTTCAAGCGTACTTTTTATTGTGGCAATAAAATCATCGCGTTGGAATTGAATAGTCGAAATGTTTACGCTGATACCAGGTGCATTTTTATATTCGTCTTGCCACTTTGCTGCGGTAACACAGGCCTGTTGTAAAACAAACTCACCAATATTGGCAATCACTCCAATTTCTTCAGCAAGTTCAATAAATTGGTCAGGTGAAACAAGACCTTTGGTGGGGTGATGCCAACGTACTAATGCTTCACACGCATAAATAATATTATGTTTAGCATCAAAAATTGGTTGGTAATCAATGAAAAACTGTTGGTTATCGATTGCGGTTCGTAATTCGCCTTCAAGAGTGCGCCTTTTTTGTGCTTTTTCGTCCATTTCGGCGGTAAAAAATTGAAAGTTATTTTTACCTTTTGCTTTCGCTTTATACATGGCGCTATCGGCTTTTCGCATCAGTGTTTCAACGTCTTTACCGTCATTCGGATAAGTTGTTATTCCGATGCTAGCAGAGACAAATCCTTGAGCGTTATCAAGTTGATAAGGGGCGGCTATTGCTGCTTGAATTTTATGGGCGACTCGGTCAACTTTAAACTGATTATTATCGCTTGCGATAAGCACCGCAAATTCATCTCCACCCAAACGAGAAATAGTATCTGATTTACGTAATGTACTACTCAGGCGCGTTGCGGTTTGCTGTAAAAGGGTATCGCCTTGTGAATGGCCAAGGGTATCGTTTACGTGTTTAAAGCCATCTAAGTCGATGAACAATAGCGCCAGAAATGAGTGCTCACGCTGTGCTTTATTTAGTGCTTGCTCAAAACGATCTGAGAATAAGTTGCGGTTAGCAAGTCCAGTAAGTGAGTCGAAGTTAGCTTGCTGGTAAATTTTATTTTCTGCTGTTTTCCGCTTTGTGATGTCGCTAAACAGTGCCACAAATGCATCAATCTCACCATTATTATCACGAAGGGCGGTGATTGAAAGCCATTCATAATAAAGCTCACCGTTTTTACGACGATTACAAATTTCACCTTGCCATTGGTTATTTTCATCAAGCTGATGTTGCATATTGGCGTAAAAAGGTTCAGTTTGCAGGTCGGAACTCAGTATATCAGGTGTCTTATTCAACACTTCGTCACTGTGATAGCCTGTGATTTCTGTAAAGGCTTCATTTACTGCTTGAATTCTATAATTTTTATCACAAATCATTACCGCTTCATTGGCGGTACGAAATACAGTAGAGCTGAGTCTAAGCTGTTTCTCATCCTGCTTTTGCTTTGAAATATCATTGAGAATAAGGACATAGCCGTCTTTTTTTTGCTGGTTATTAATAAGTGGATAAAGATGTACATGTAACCAGTGTTGCTCTTGTCCTAGATTAATACGGTCAACCCAAGGGGTATTGGTGCTAATAGCGTTATCAAATTCGTCGCGAAGTTGCGTTAAATCACGTAATTCATCAAATAAGCTTCGTTTACTTGATGATAATTTTGCAAAAAGTGCACTTTCAGAGTGCTTATTTTGATAATCAATGTAACCCTGTAGGTCAGTTGTGATAATTGCGGAAGGGCTTTGCTCTACTATTTGACTGAGTTTGATACTGTATTTTTGCGCTTTTCGGGTGATGCGTAGCAAATAGGTTAAAAACAGTGCAAGCGTAATTAGTACCACTAAACCTGCAATGTAAATGGCATGTATTTTATTGTTTTTGGTCTTAATAATCGCAACTTGGCTATCAACCATTTGTTCTAAGTTTTTTTGGTATTGCCAAATTTCGCTTTGATATTGTCGTTGTGTGGAAATATCTTTAATGACCGAATAAAGCAGCGTTGCACCATGAAACTCAATGGGTATTGAATAAACTTCAACGGTTTTAATGTCACCCGTTGCAGTTTGATGGCGAAAGATAAAATAGTTACGCTTTTGTCGGTGGGCGTTTTTACGCTCTTCTGCGACTTGCTCTGCGGTGAATAAGTTAATTTCTTGAATGGTTTTGCTTTGCAGTGTTTGCGAGCTGTAGCCATAAAAATCCGCCGCAGCCTGATTGGCTTTTACAATTTTCCCTGATTTTGGTTCAATCAACAGCATCACAGCAGTGTGATCATCAAAAATCTGCTCAAATTCGGTATTGGCATATAAGAAGAGCGGGAAAAATAACAAACAAGCAAATACTACGGGCATAATTAGTTAAATTTGACTAACGACGGTACATTATTCAACTATAGTCGTAATTATTGCAATAAGTTGATGTAATTAATCGTTAACAAAAGGGGGTACGATCACGTTTATCGCAAGTTTATTGCGCTACACATGATGTAACAGCACAAATATCAAACAGATGTTGCGCCTTTGCTGATTGTGATAATAAGATATTTATAAACAGGTAAGTTACGTGTGACTAGCACGAAGGGAATTCGATGAAACATATTTTACGGCTTTGCTGTGTTTTGAGCTTAATTGGCTGTCAGCATTTTCGCCAGGCTAAACAACAATCTCAATTACTCGATAGTGTTGCTGAAATAAATGGCCGAGTTGATTATCAATCTAATGCAGATGGTGGCGAACTCGTAGTTGCTGTATTAAGCCGTAACGACAACACCTTCTCTATTGAGAATCAGAAACTACTTGATAGCAGCGGGCAGTTTAAATTCTACCTAAAACCAGGCACTTATTACGTTGCTGTATACCAAGACAGTAATCACAATTTGACCTACGACGATAGTGAAACAGGCGTTGCTTATGTTGACTCGGTTGGCATGTTACAAGCAATTACGCTTAACGATAAAGCCAAATACAAAGCTAAATCAATTCACTTCGCAAAGCCTGTAAAAAAAGGGTATGCGGTTCAATACAGTGATAATTACAATATTAATAATATCGGCAAGTTAGCGAATTTAGAGCACGCTATGTTTGATGCCCATAATGTTGATATGGGATTTTGGCGGCCGCTTGATTTTCTTGCACAAGTGGAGTCTGGTTTATTTATGTTGTCTCCGTATAACGCTAAAAAAGAGCCGCTTATTCTAGTGCACGGCATGATGGGCAACCCGCGCGAATTTTCCGCTTTAGTTGCGGCGCTTGAAGATTCTAACTATCAAGTGTGGATATTGTATTACCCAAGTGGCGTAGGACTGCATTTGGTTAAAGACTATCTGCTAGAAAGCATTGAGGTTATGCAAAAACGTTACGGTTTTGATGCGGTTTCGGTGTTAGCACACAGCATGGGTGGGCTTATTACCCGAGGTTACGCACTAAGTCATCAAGGTCATGCACGTGACTATAAAATTAACCATTTCATTACGGTAAACAGTCCGTTGTTGGGTATGCAAAGTGCCCGAAAAGGGGTTGAAAGTTCGCCCCTTGTAATTAACTCATGGCGTGATGTTGCAACTAACAGTGACTATGTTAATCAGCTGCATACTCAGACACTGCAGCCAGAAATTAATTATGCTTTGGTATTTTCCTATCAAGACGGTGTAAGTGATGATGGCGTTGTGTCATTAGCCAGTCAAATCCCGCTTAATATTCAGCGTGAAGCAAATCAAATGATGGGCTTTAATGCATCACATGCAGGGGTGTTGAAAGAGCCAAGTTTTATTCATTTTATTATGAGTACGCTGTCAAATTCAGTATCCGCTAACTGAAACATGCTATTAACATGTCGTTAAATACAGTTATTTGAGTTAAAAATAGTCTAAAGTACGCATAAATTTAACATTCTTACGTTTTAGCATTGCTTCTTTAGCGCAGTTTTTTTATAGTTTCGCCTCATTTTCAAACAACATGGACGCACATCACATGAAAATGGTGCTCTCACATTTTAATTATTGGTGTAAAGCTAAGGACGAAGCACAGCTCGCCAACGCAAAAATTGAAATGTTTGATCCAATGAGCAAAAGCCCACAATTGGATTGGGTTCCAGCAATGCAGCGCCGACGACTTAGCCACTATGCAAAAATGGCGTTGTTTGTTGCAGCAAATAGCGCCGAGAAAAGTGGTGCAGAATCGATGCCCGTTGTATTTGCATCGCAACATGGCGACTTTCACCGTACATCAAGTATTTTAAAAGATTTAGCTCACCAAGAAGTGATCAGCCCAACATCGTTTGGCCTATCTGTTCATAATGCAGTCATTGGACTTTATTCGATTTTGACGAATAATCAACAGCCAATGAACAGTATCGCGGCTGGCGAGAACACCCTGCTGATGGCATTAATTGAAGCAAGCATTCAGTTAAATAACCCGAATATATCCGAAGTACTCGTTGTGTATTGCGATCAACCACTACCAGACGATTATGCACGATTTGACGATGTGAATAGTTGTGATTTGGCGTGTGCATTTGTCGTATCTAAAGACAATGAACAGGGTATTACGCTGTCGTTAACTCCTAGCGATACGCCTAACAATACACCGTTACAGGCAAAACAGTTTGTGGAATTTTTAGCGACAAACAAAACTAACGACACGCTTGTGCTCGGTAGTCAAAGTGCATGGCACTTGCATATTGATGAGGTAACGCCTTGTTAACTAAGCTAGGACGCTGCTGGCGCATTGTCGCAACCGGTTTTTGTTTTGCGGTGTTTGGTTTAGGTGGATTGCTAGTTCCGCTAATTGTATTGCCTATTCAGTACCTTATTTATCGTGATGAAGAAAAACGCCGAAAAGCAGCGCGCTATACAGTGCATTTGCTGTTTAAGTTTTTTGTTGGCTTAATGGGCGCATTAGGAATCTTTAAATTCACTATTGCTGATCGAACTAAATTTGCCAATTTAACAGGCAAGTTAGTACTTGCTAATCACCCGACCTTGATTGATGTTGTGGTACTTATTTCACTTATTCCCAATGCAGATTGTGTTGTTAAAGCACATTTATTTAGTAACCCATTTATGCGAGGTGTGATAAAATCCACCGGTTATATAAGCAATGAAAGCCCTGAGGGCTTACTAACGGATTGTGCAGCATCACTTGCTGCGGGAAATAACTTGATCGTGTTTCCCGAGGGCACTCGTACGACACCTGGTCAAGCGTTAAAATTTAAACGAGGCGCGGCAAATATCGCACTGCGCTGTCGTGCTGATATCGTTTCGGTGTTAATTCATGTTGCACCGTCAACGTTAACCAAGTCAGAAATGTGGTACGAAGTGGCGCCTACGCAGGCTAAATTTGATCTCGCAATGACGAAACAACAATTGCAATTACCCAGTTTTGAAGCGTCGAAATTGACGCAGCATGCGCGTAGTTTTACGCGCGATATGCAGGCATTTTTTCAAGGAGAATTAGATAGCTATGAGTGATTTAAAAATTAAAATCAAGAAGCTCATTATTGAATCATTAGATTTAGAAGATATTACCGTTGATGATATTAACGACAGCGAACCACTTTTTATTGATGGTTTGGGCCTTGATAGCATTGATGCGCTAGAGCTTGGCCTAGCGATTAAAAAAGAGTTTGATATTAAAATTGACGCAAACTCAGAAGAAACAAAGCAGCATTTTGCATCGGTTGATGCGTTAGCAGCGTTTATTGAACAAAACGCATAACAGCGGGTAGGGTATGAAAACACAACAAGAAATCTTCGCAGTATTAACTGATATCTTGGTGGAAGAATTTGAAATAGATCAAGACGATATTTCGCTTGAGGCAAACCTTTATCAAGATTTAGATCTCGACAGTATTGATGCCGTTGATCTGGTAGTGAAATTGCGTGAAATCACAGGGCAAAAGATTGATCCTGAAGCGTTTAAGCAAGTACGCACTGTAGAAGATGTGGTAAACGAAGTAAGCAAGTTGGTTTCAGCGTAAAACACATGATAAAAGCAATACTGAATACAGTATTCATTGTATTATTACTGGCCTACCCAGTGCTTATTTATTTTGGCCTGCAGTATGCGAGTATTTCCAGTATTGCACCTGTTTTACTCATCGCCATTGTTGGTCGCTATGTATTTACACGGGCGGCCAGTAGCACCATGCCATGGCTTTTACCGGCAACGGTATTAGGCAGCGTATGTGTTGCATTGGCGTGGTTACTTGATAACAGCAAGGTTACTTTGTTTTACCCTGTGCTTATATCAGGCACTATGCTTGTCACGTTTGCGTATTCATTGTTCAAAGGGCCTACGGTGATAGAAACCTTTGCGCTACTCGATGAAAAACGTAAAAGCAAAGACAAGCAAAATGTAACATTACCAGAACATGTTATTGCTTATACGCGAAATGTCACCAAAGTGTGGTGCCTATTCTTTAGCATTAATATTGCACTTGCATGTTACACCATATACCTTGGAGATATTGCGCTTTGGACGCTATACAACGGATTGATTGCGTACATTTTAATGGGCGTACTAATGGCAGGTGAGTTACTTGTTCGTCATGTTGTAAAGCAGCGTCATGAGCTTGAGCATTAAATTAGTATGCATACAACCAGCCCTTCGATTTTAGATAGAGATATCTGTGCTAATGCGGTAACGGCACTTGCCAATCAATTACGCTTGTTTAAACAGCAAACCGGTGCGCAGTCTTTGGTGTTATACCATGCTGCAAGTGATGTGTTTTTGGTACGTTTGCTCGCGGCCGCACATGCAGGTTTTGATGTTATATTTCCAGCCAACGGACAGCCAGAGAATATCCAGATCGCCAGTGAAAATGCTGACTATGTGTTGGTAGATGAATTTAGTGGCGACAAACACCTTTCGCTTGACTCCCTTAGTTTCACGGAATCGTTACAGCAATCTGCCAATGCGTTAATGCTGCCAGAATCTGGAAAACTTACATTTTATACGTCGGGCTCAACAGGTTACGGTAAGCCTGTGGTAAAGTCTTGGCAGCATATTAATGCTGAGCTTACAAATTTGTGTAATACCTTTGAATTTGATTCTGATTGCCAAATCGTTGCGACGGTATCTCATCAGCACATTTATGGACTGCTATTTAAATTATTTTGGCCGTTACGTGCTAATTACACAGTAAACCTCACATTTGTTGAATTTCCTGAACAATTACGCGCGTTAGTCGCGACACAGCCTTCGGTTATTATTACCAGTCCCGCATTTATTGACCGCCTTATACGCGACAATGTATGTGTTTCAGTTAAACACAATATTGCGGGAGTATTTTCATCAGGCGGACCGCTTAGCGACAACAGTGCAGTGACCTTGTTTCAGCAATTGGGCGTTGCGGCGACGCAAATATATGGCAGCACTGAAACGGGCGGCATTGCGTATCGCCAAGTCTCTGAGTTTAAAACTGAACCATGGCAGTGCTTTGACGGTATAACGGTATCAAAGCATCAGCAGCAGCTGGCAGTTAAATCGCCTTATTTTGATGATGCAATGTTTGTCACTCAAGATTGTGGTGAGATTTTAGAAGACGGGCGCTTTAGTTTGTCAGGCCGCTTAGACCGCACCATTAAACTTGAAGAAAAACGCGTTAATTTAGATGCACTTGAGCGTGTATTAAGCGAGGATAGTGCGATTACCCAGTGTAAAGTGGTTTTGTTAACGCAAGGATTTCGCCAGCAACTTGGATTAGTTGCACAATTGTCTGCCGCTGGGCTTGGCGAATTGAATAAAAACGGTAAACTAGCGCTCAATAAGCGCTTAAAGCAAGTACTTGCTGGGCAGTTTGAGGCGGTGTGCATGCCACGTAAATTTCGTTATGTGGATGAGTTGCCAGTTAACAGCCAAGGTAAATACGTATTTGCAGAATTGGAGAAGTTATTTGACTAAGTTACAAGAATCATTACCAGAAGTACGCGCCGTTGAAGAGCAAGACGATACGGTAAAACTCACTCTTTGGGTTGACGGTAGTTTAGATTATTTTAACGGTCACTTTCCACAAGCACCGATTTTAGCCGGTGTTGTACAGTTAGATTGGGCAGTAAAATACGCACAGCAATACTTTTCGCTAAGTTCTGCGCTGGTTGATTCTGTAGAAGTATTGAAGTTTCAAGTGGTGATTGTTGCAAATTCAGAGGTTGAGCTGACTCTCACCAAGAAAAACGACAACAAATTTACCTTTAGTTTTCACTCAGAACATGGTCAGCATTCATCTGGCCGCGTAGTGGTGCACAGCTAACATTATGCACGCGTGTATTGTTATTCCAAATTATAATCATGTTGCTGTGATTGAATCGGTTCTAACGGAGTTAAGTGCCCTCGATTTACCGATTATTATGGTAAATGACGGTTCAACAGCGGATGCGAGCGCTGTCATGCGTCAATGTGAGTCTCAGTTTCCGTTATTAACGTTGATTGAACACAGTGAAAATCAGGGCAAAGGTGGCGCGGTACAAACGGGTTTACTAACCGCCGATAAATTGGGTTATAGCCACGCAATACAAGTTGATGCCGACGGTCAACACGACCTAACCGATATTCAAACCTTAATCTACCTTGGCAAAAAGTATCCCGACAGCGTCATAAGCGGCCAGCCCATATATGATGAATCTGTACCGAAAGTGCGTTTATACAGTCGTTACATTACTCATTTTTGGGTGTGGATTGAAACCTTATCGTTCAGTATAAAAGATTCAATGTGTGGCTTTCGCTGTTATCCAGTGAAAGAAACGGCGGCACTGCTGCGTGATAAGCAGCTTGGCAAGCGCATGGATTTTGATATTGAAATCATGGTGCGCCTATTCTGGCGTGGTATGCCAAGTCGGTTTATGCCAACGAAAGTTATCTACCCAGAAGGCGGTAGCTCACACTTTCGCGCATTTGAAGATAACGTGCTAATCAGCTGGATGCACACACGCTTGTTTTTCGGCATGTTACCACGCATTCCATTACTGCTTTGGAGAAAACTGCGTGGCTAAACATTGGTCGACAATGCAAGAGCGTGGTACCTTGCTTGGCATGCGCATTTTACTGGGCTTTTATCGCTTGGTTGGGCGTCGTGTATTGTGGTTAATGTTGTTTCCCGTGGTGTTTTATTTTTACTGCACAGGTAAAACGCAACGTGCGGCGAGCATCGCGTTTTTAAACCAAGTGGCTCAGCATAACAATCAGCCAGTCAAAGCTGGTTTTTGGCAAGGGTTAAAACATTTTTGCAAATTTGCTGATTCAGCGTTTGATAAAATTGACGCGTGGCTTGGCAAAATCTCACTCGACGCCATTCAATATCAAAATCATGAAGAATTTGCTGAATTACAAAAAAGTAAGCAAGGCGCCATTTTCATTGGCTCTCATTTAGGTAATTTGGAAGTATGTAGGGCGCTCAGTCAAGGCCGTTACGCAGTAACTATAAACGTTTTAGTGTTTACCCATCATGCAGTTGAATTTAATAAGGTGCTGCAACAAATCAATGCCGATGCCAAAGTAAATCTCATCCAAGTTACGGACATGAGCCCAACCTTGGCGATTTTACTGAAACAAAAAATTGATGATGGCGAAGTAATAGTGATTGTTGGTGACCGCACTAGCTCAAGCGTCGCTGGCAGGGTAAACTATTGTAATTTCATGGGTAAACCAGCACCGTTTTCACAAGGGCCATTTATTCTTGCGAGTTTACTCGAATGCCCGGTGTATTATTTATTTTGTTTAAAAGCGCATAACCGCTATTTAGTTATTTTTGAAAAAGTTGCGGATAAGTTAAAGTTTAGCCGTAAAACACGACAGCAGGATCTACAAACAACAATTCAGCATTTTTCAGATCGTCTGAGTTTTTTTGCGAGTCAGTATCCTTACCAATGGTTTAATTTTTATGATTTTTGGACTGACGACAGTAAAGTCAGCCGAGATTAGTTCGGAGTAAGAAGTGATTAATCAACAGCAAACAGGGCCACTGACATTCGGCCAAGGACCGCTTTCAATTGAAGATATTGTCGCGATAGCAAAAGGACACACACAGGCTAAGCTGTCGAATGATACCGGATTTACTCAACGCATTGACGCAGGCGTTGCCTTTTTAGATAAATTACTCGCAGAAGACGGAGTAATTTACGGTGTAACAACTGGATACGGCGATTCCGTAACGCGCGCCGTACCCCTATCGCTAGTAAATGAATTACCACTGCATTTAACGCGTTTTCACGGCTGTGGTTTAGGCGATGTATTTTCGAAAGAGCAGGGCCGCGCAATACTCGCGACCCGATTAAACTCTTTAGCACAAGGTTACTCGGGTGTTAGCTGGGATATGCTGACGCTGTTAAAAGAATACCTAAACCACGATGTTGTGCCTGTTATTCCACAAGAAGGTTCAGTGGGCGCAAGTGGTGATTTAACCCCACTTTCATACGTTGCCGGTGCCTTAGTTGGCGAACGCGATGTGTATTTTAATGGTGAAGTGGCAAATAGTGGCGATGTGATGAAAGCCCTCAACCTAACGCCGCTTACGTTAAGACCTAAAGAAGGCTTGGCGATTATGAATGGTACGGCGGTGATGACAGCTCTTGCATGTCTTGCTTACGACCGCGCCGAATACCTTGTCAAACTTGCGACTCGCCTTACGTCACTTGCGAGCTTAGGGTTAATGGGAAATTCACACCATTTCGATGATATTTTATTCTCGGTAAAACCGCATGCAGGGCAACAACAAGTGGCGGCTTGGATCCGTGACGACCTAAATTATCATACTCACCCGCGCAATGCCGACCGTCTACAAGACCGTTATTCTATTCGCTGTGCGCCGCACATTATTGGCGTGCTAGCAGATACCTTACCTTGGTTACGTCAGTTAATTGAAAACGAGCTAAACTCGGCAAACGATAACCCAATTATTGATGGTATTGGTGAACACGTGTTGCACGGAGGTCATTTTTACGGTGGCCATATTGCAATGGCAATGGATACGCTGAAAACGGCGGTTGCTAACTTAGCTGATTTAGCCGACCGTCAAATTGCGTCATTAGTTGATAGTAAGTTTAACAATGGCTTGCCAAGTAACTTATCAAATGGCGACCCAGAGCGTCAGTACATTAACCATGGTTTTAAAGCTGTGCAAATTGGCGCATCTGCATATACTGCTGAAGCGTTAAAACTAACAATGCCGGCAAGTGTATTCTCTCGTTCTACTGAATGTCATAACCAAGATAAAGTGAGCATGGGCACCATTGCAGCGCGTGACGCACTGCGCGTTATTCAATTAACAGAGCAAGTATTAGCAAGTACGTTGTTAGCGTCAATTCAAGCATTACGTATTCGTAAAGAGCGCGGCGAAGTTGATGCCGACAGTCTTGCCAATGGATTAACCGAAATGTATCAAGACATTACTGGTTATTTCCCGAATCTTGATGAAGACCGCCCGCTTGAGCGTACTTTGCGTGACACAGTCGATGCAATTCAACAGCAGAAATGGAAGTTATATGAATAGTCGAGATGCGCTATTAACTACGCAGGTTGAAATTGATGTACCGTTCCACGATTGCGACCCAATGCAAGTGGTGTGGCATGGTAACTATGCCCGTTACTTTGAGGTAGCACGTTGTGAACTGTTGCGCTTGTTTGATTACGATTATGATGAAATGGCAGCCTCTGGCTTTATGTGGCCGATCATCGATATGCGTTGTAAATACATCAAACCTGCGCGTTTTCGCCAAGTGATTGTAGTAACTGCGTATTTAAAAGAATACGAAAACCGCATAAAAATTGATTATGTGATCAGCTGTAAAGAAACTGGCGAAAAGCTTACAAAAGGTTATTCGGTTCAGGTTGCGGTGGGCATTAGTGATGGTGAAATGCAGTATGTGAGCCCGCCAGCACTGATTGAAAAACTATCAAAGGTGTTAGATGCGTAGCGCATTGTTAGTTTGTATTGCGTTTGTGGCGTTTTTTGCAAACGCAAATACCACGCTTGTTGATGCGTTTAGTGAGCTAAAGCTTGTTAATCAGAGCAAGGTTAGTGGACAATTTGAGCAACACAAAAAAATTAAAGTGTTAAAAAACAGTATTGTTTCCGCTGGTAGCTTTAGTGCCGATCAAAGCGGCTTTGTGTGGCAGCAAAAAACACCGATTGCTTCAACAATCCGCATGGATGAACAAGGCATTTACAGCAAAGATCATCGCGGAAATGAAAGCCAAATGACGAATGCTGATCTTTATATTCCGCTGCTACAAGCCTTGTTATTGCAAGATCCGGTTAAGTTGTCTGACTATTTACAGGTTCAATCGGTGGCAGATAATTGCATAAACTTGTCGGCAAATGAGCCGCTTGACCAAGTGTTTAGTGCGGTAAAACTGTGTGGAACAGGCACCATCTCGCGAATTGTGCTCAGTGAGCAAGCGGGGCATACCACTGAGATCAATTTAACCTATGCCGCGGCTAATTAAGTTGAATTCTCACAGAATTTCCATCACGCTTGCCTTTGTTGTGATTGCTGCGTTGTTTTGTGCAATTATCGCAAAGCAGTTTACCAGCGGCGACACACAGTTTAGCAGTGATATTTTAGCAGTGGTGCCACAATCTGATGTAATTACGTCTCCTGCGATTACGCAAGCGAAGGCAATTATACAGCAGCGCTCATCAGGGCAGCTGGTGTTTAGTAGTGGCAACAAACACGCGTTACTGGCGTTTAAGCAAAGGCTAGAGAAAAATGCTGCGCTGACTTACATACCACCACCTGATATTAAGCTCGACGAAGTGGTGGCGTTTTACTCCCGTTATCCAGGCAGTTTAATGTCGAGCAGTTATCCTAGCCAACTGTCAGAACCCAGTGAATTACTCAATTACACTTTGGCAGAATTAACCAAGCCAGACAGTACTTTAAGTGCAAGCTCGCTATCGAGCGACCCAACATTAGCATTGGCAAGTTTTCTAAATGGCGTGTCGCATACGGGCAGTATGGGGCAGCAAGATGGCTTGTTTAAAGTTCAGCTGTCACGGTCGCAACAACAGATTTTTGCCGCGGATGACGCGCACAAAACCTTTTATCTTGCGCGTTTTATGCTAACTGAAAACGGCGCAGACTTTTCGCAAAATATCGCATTAACGCAACAAATTACCGGTTTAATTAGCCAGTTTGAGGCTGAATATAACAGCCGGATTTATTTCTCAGGCTTTGCCTTTCATGGCAGTGAAAATGCGCAACAAGCAGAATACGAAATTTCGACATTTGGCATTATTAGCTTGGTTGCAGTGGTGTTGCTTGTACTCGTATTTTTTAGAAATTTAATTGTTATTGGGCTGATGCTGGTGACAATTTCAAACGCCTGCATTTGGGGTATGGCCGCGCTGGTATTAGTATT
The DNA here is from genome assembly GCF_044005875.1 of Pseudoalteromonas sp. XMcav1-K. Classification (NCBI taxonomy): domain Bacteria; kingdom Pseudomonadati; phylum Pseudomonadota; class Gammaproteobacteria; order Alteromonadales; family Pseudoalteromonadaceae; genus Pseudoalteromonas; species Pseudoalteromonas sp. XMcav1-K. Next base: position 132,132 of record NZ_JBIPJE010000039.1, read on the forward strand.
CGATAACATTGAATTGATTGGTTTAGTGTTTTCAGTGACCTTAATTGGCGTCGCCATAGATTACTTATTCCATGTGCTGTGCGCGGAAAAAAACACTATTACAACGAGCTTGGTTCTTGGCTTTGTAACAACTGCCGCAGGTTATGCACTTTATAGCTTTTCACCAATGGCCTTATTACAACAAGTCGCAGTGTTTATGATTTTTGGTCTGCTTGGTGCGCTTGTGTTTTCTCTTTTTTGTCAGTATGCGCTTGATCTTAAGCTTAAAAAACCGCGTATTGCTTGGGCGAATGTGTTAATGCTATTGAACCGTGAAAAAGCGAAGTTATTGGCAGTATTAGTTGTATTTTTCTCCCTTGGCTTTTTAGTAAAACCGATTGTGCATCAAGATGACGTGGCTGTTTTGAGTAATACAAGTGAGACACTTAAACATAATGAAATGTTTAACCTCACTTTACTTGGCCAAAGTAATAAGCACCACTTTTTATTGACTGCTGACTCCATGCAGTCGGCGCTTGAAAAACAAGAGACGGTAGTTAAATGGTTGGAAAAAAACGCCAATCAGGTTGAAGTAAACAGTTTGGCAAATTACTTGCCGTCACTAAATGCGCAGCAAACTACCTACACCTTACTACAAAATAAAGTAGTGGCGGGTCACTATACTGAGGTGAGTAATTCGCTTGGTATTAATGTGGGGGTTGAGCAATATTCGCCATTAACGGTGAGCGAATTTAAACAGTCGCCACTTAAGCAGCTGTTACCGCTTCATTTAGTGTTTGAAGATGTGCACAATGCGGTGCTTTGGTTTAATGTTGACACATTAACGAGTGATACCCTGAATGAATTATTAAACGAACATGGAGATTTCTTGCATTTACTTGATAAACGTCAAGAAATTTCAGATGCATTAGGTCATTATCGCTCTACAGTAATGGGACTTATGGCATTAAGTGCAGTGGTTGCAATGCTCGTTATGGCACTGCGTTTTGACTTGGTTACGGCGTTATTGTCAGGGCTAATCATTGGTTTAGTGACGCTGTGTGCATTGTTACTCTCGAGTTGGATACAAGGTGCGGTGAATTTATTTAATTACCTCGCAACAATTTTAATTTTAGCGCTGGCAATTGATTATCTAATTTTTTATCGTAGTAAAGGCTTGTGCCAAAGTAACTTGCAGGCAATAAGTTTATCATTATGTTCATCATGTTTGGTGTTTGGCATATTAATATTGAGTAAAACACCGGCTGTTTTTAGTTTTGGTTTAACCTTAGTTATCGGGTTAGTGAGCCTTTACCTATTGGCTCCCTGTATTGTCAAGGAAAGGAAATGAAGGTAGAAAAAGTTGATGTAGTTGTAATTGGTGCAGGTCCTTCAGGCGCAGTTGCAAGTAGTTTATTAAATAAACAAGGAAAAAAGGTTGTCGTGCTTGAGCGTGAAACATTCCCACGCTTTTCAATTGGCGAGAGCTTATTACCTCAGTGCATGACCTATTTAGCTGAAGCTGGCTTAGTTGATAGTTTAAATTCACAAGCGGATGCACTTGGCTTTCAGTTTAAAAATGGTGCCGCATTTGAAAAATCAGGCGAACACACCTTTTTCGACTTTACCGATAAATTTACCGAAGGACCGGGTACTACGTTTCAAGTAAAACGTGCAGACTTTGATAAATTACTTGCCGATGGTGCAGCGCAGCAAGGGGTTACAATTCGTTATCGTCATACTGTAATTGAAGTGACTGAACACGCAGATTTTATGCGTTTAATTGTGATTGACCAAAGCGGTGAAACCTACACGGTTGAGGCAAAATTTGTATTAGACGCAAGCGGCTTTGGTCGCGTGTTACCGCGTTTACTCGATTTAGAAAAACCGTCAAAATTCCCGGTGCGCAGTTCTTATTTCACGCATGTTGAAGACAATATTGATGATGCTAACTTTGATCGCAATAAAATTCTAATTACTGTTCATCCAGAGCATTCAGATGTGTGGTATTGGTTAATTCCATTTTCAGATGGTACGGCAAGTATTGGTGTAGTAATTGAGCCTGAAAAAGTTGTGGCAGCTGAGCGCGAACACCAAGAGATTTTGTTTGATTATATCAATCAAGTACCCAACTTATCTCAATTACTAAAAAATGCCAAAGCGATTGCACCTGCGCGCCAAATTAAAGGCTATTCAGCGGACGTAACACGTTTACATGGCGAGCGTTTTGCACTGTTAGGCAATGCTGGTGAGTTCCTAGATCCTGTATTTTCAAGTGGCGTAACCATTGCACTTCGCTCTGCGTGTTTAATTGCACCTGTGGTAAATGATTTGCTCGATGGCAAAGAAGTAGATCTTGCTACACAATATGCAGATCCGCTTAAGCAAGGTGTTGATTGCTTTAAAACCTTTGTTACCGCGTGGTATGACGGTCGTTTCCAAGACGTTATCTTCCATAAAGAGCAAGATCCGCAAATCAGACAAATGGTATGCTCAATTCTTGCTGGTTATGCGTGGGATACAAGTAATCCATACGTTGCGCATAGCGAGCGTCGTTTAGATGTATTAGCGAAGTTATGCAAAGAGTATCAGTAACCTTACTAATACTGTGTTTATTGGTAGTAGGTTGTTCAAGTGCACACCGTATTGATACGGTGTCGCTTGATCACGAAATTCACTATAAATTACAAGCAGTACCTGAAAGTTGGCCAAAAATGTCTGCATTGCAATTGGTCACAGTAACACGGGGTGATGAGGAAAATACCTTGTTGTTACAAAGCGAACGTTCCGAGCAGCAACTCAATTTAGTTGCGCTAACAGCGCAAGGAATAAGTTTATTCTCATTATCGCTGTTCAAAGACGGTAATTATCACGTTGAAAACCATTTACCCGGCATTAATTTGTACCCAAGCCATATGCTAGCCGATATGCAATTGGCAACATGGCCGCTTACAAATGTAAAGCAAGGGCTACTTGGTGCATCCATTACGCAGCAGCAAGACGCACGCATTATTAGCGACCTAAATGGCGAGGTAATGCGCATTCGCTACACAGACACCACTACGACAATTACCCACATGCGTCGTCACTACACAATCACTATCGAAGAGATAAACTAATATGGCAATCGGTTTAAATGACTTAGGGCTTGTTTGTAGCCTAGGCGACAGTAAGCAAAGTGTGATGGCAGCACTGTCAAACAGTGAATTATCACCGCCGCAATTACTGACCAAATTTGATAAACCGGGCAATGACGGAACTGAATTTTTTGTCGGTGCTGTAAGCGCAACGTTACCAGAAATTTGCGAACCACATTTTAATACGCGCAATAATCAATTGTTGTTAACCGCGTTCAAACAAATTGAGCAAACATTTTCAGCGCTAACAAAACAATTTGAAAAACAACGTATTGCCATTGTTTTAGGCACCAGCACTAGCGCTATTAGTGAAGGCGAAAGCGCCTATCAGCAATTTACAGATGCGGGTGATTACCCAGCGCATTTTAATTATCGTCAGCAAGAATTACACGCGCCAAGTGAATATTTAGCGCATATTACGGGTGCGAGTGGCCCTTGTTACACCATTTCAACAGCCTGTAGCTCAAGCGGTAAAGCATTAGTCAGTGCGCGCGGTTTAATTGAATCGGGTATCGCAGATGTGGTGCTTTGTGGCGGCGTAGATAGTTTATGTAAAATGACCTTAAATGGTTTTAAAGCGCTTGAATCGACCGCAGCTGAATACTGTAAACCGTTTCACAGCGAGCGTGATGGTATTAATATTGGCGAGGCAGCGGCACTTTTTGTGATGAGTAAACAGCCTGCTACTGTGCGTTTATGTGGTGCAGGTGAAAGCTCTGATGCGTATCATGTTTCAGCGCCTGAACCGTCTGGCCGTGGTGCGATTGCAAGCATGACGAAAGCCTTGCAAGACGCAGGTATCGATGCCAAAGAGATTGGTTACATTAACGCCCATGGTACCGGCACACCGAAAAACGATGAAATGGAAGCGAATGCCATTCATACTCTTGGTTTTGATTGTTTAGTGAGTTCAACCAAAGGTGTTACCGGTCATACGCTTGGTGCGGCTGGGGCATTGGAAGCGGGGATCTGTTGGTTGCTACTAAGTGATTTCAATAAAGGCGAGATTATTCCTGCCAATTACCCCGTAGCGGAACTGGATGAAAAACTTTCGCCAATTAGACTCGCAGCATCGAATTCTTCTGGTAAAATACGCTTTTGTTTATCCAACTCGTTTGCGTTTGGTGGCAATAATGTGTCACTTGTTTTTGGTAATTAGCGCATCAACGGAAAAACACCGAATTAAAAATGTAACGCTAGGCACCTGTGCTAATTACTAAGTGCCAGCGCAAGTAAACTCGATTAAGTGCTCACGCCCTATTTGGGCGTTGTTTATTTTGCACCCTTAATCCGAAACTTAGGTTAATTCATGACACATTATTCGATTGAAGCGGTGCTTCCTCACGCCGACCCAATGATCTTACTCACTCGCTTGGTGAGCTATGATCAAGACTCTGCAGTTTGCGAGGTCGATATCTCTGCACAATCAGCGTTTTTTAACGAACAAACTCAATCAGTTGCAAGTTACATTGGTACTGAATATATGGCACAATCTATCGCAGCATACGCAGGTGCTTTAGCACTCGATGACAATGCTGCGGTTAAAATTGGATTTTTAATTGGTTCGCGTAAATATAAGACATTTACTCCTGAGTTTACGCTAGGGCAGACGTTAGCTGTTTCGGTTAAAAAACTGTTTCAAGAAGAAACAGGATTAAGTGTATTTGAATGCCAAATTCTGCATGCAGATACGGTTCTTGCTGAAGCTAAAATCAATGTCTTTCAACCAGAAGATCCTGTGCAGTTTTTAAAGGAACAACAATGACAAAACGTGTATTAGTAACTGGCTCAAGTCGCGGAATTGGCAAGGCCATCGCATTAAGATTGGCCGAAGACGGATTCGATATTACGCTTCATTGCCGCAGTGGCATTGACGCGGCAATGCAAGTAAAAGAACAAATAGAAGCACTTGGCCGTCACGTTAGCCTTGTTCAATTTGACGTATGTGACCGTAAAAAAACGCAGCAAGCATTGCTTGCGGATGTCGAAGCCCATGGAGCGTATTATGGCGTTGTCTGCAATGCCGGTGTAACACGCGATACTGCCTTTCCTGCAATGACAGGTGAAGAGTGGGATGAAGTATTAACCACAGGATTAGATGGTTTTTACAACGTAGTGCAACCTTTGGTGATGCCGATGATCCAAACTCGTAAAGGCGGCCGCATTATCACTATGGCGTCGGTATCGGGCATTGCAGGTAACCGTGGTCAGGTTAACTATAGCGCAGCAAAAGCGGGTTTAATTGGTGCAACTAAGGCACTGGCGCTGGAAGTCGCAAAACGTAAAATTACAGTAAATTGCGTCGCACCGGGTTTAGTTGCAACCGATATGGTTGATGATTTACCAGTCGATGAGATTTTAAAAATGGTACCTATGCGCCGTATGGCAGAGCCAAAAGAAGTGGCGGGTACAGTGGCATTTTTAATGTCAGATGACGCTGCCTATATTACGCGTCAGGTTATTTCGGTAAATGGTGGGTTAGTTTAGTGAAACGCGTTGTTGTAACAGGAATGTCTGCGATTACTGCACTAGGCGATGATTGGCAAACGTTTAAAAGTGCCTTAAAAACAGGTGAAAACGCAGTAGAGACAATGCCAGATTGGACATTTATTAATGGCTTAAATACCAATTTGGGCGCGCCAGTGAAGCATTTTGAAAAGCCTAAGCATTATTCACGCAAAAAGATCCGTTCAATGGGACGGGTATCACTTATGGCAACGCGCGCAACAGAATTAGCTTTAGAACAAGCTGGCCTTTTAGAGCACCCATCGTTAACGAATGGCGATACAGGTATCGCGTACGGCTCATCAATTGGCTCTACTGCGCCGCTTATTCCATTTGGCCGCATGATGGACAGTGGCGAAATGACGGGTGTGACAGCAACGAGTTATATTCAAATGATGGCCCATACCGCGCCAGTTAACGTGGGCGTATTTTTTGGTTTAAAAGGCCGTGTTATTACGACAAGCTCGGCATGTACATCAGGCTCACAAGGTTTGGGCTATGCTTTTGAGGCGATTAAATTTGGTCGTCAAAAGCTAATGGTGGCAGGTGGCGCAGAAGAGCTGTGTGTAACCGAAGCCGCAGTATTTGATACCTTGTACGCAACCAGCTGCAAAAATGACACGCCAAAACAAACCCCACGCCCGTTTGATAAAGATCGTGATGGCCTAGTGATTGGTGAAGGTGCATGTACCTTTATTTTAGAAGAGTTAGAACACGCACAAGCGCGTGGCGCACATATTATTGCCGAAATTGTTGGCTTTGGCTGTAATTCAGACGGGCAACATGTAACCCAACCAACCAGCGAAACCATGCAAGTGGCGATTGAGCAAGCAATTGCTGAGGCAGGTATAGAAAAATCTCAAATTGGTTATGTGAATGCTCACGGCACATCAACTGACCGTGGTGACATTGCTGAATCTCACGCAACTTTCAATGCGTTAGGTAAGGTGCCGATTAGTTCGTTAAAGAGTTATTTAGGACACACCTTAGGTGCGTGCGGTGCTATTGAAGCGTGGGCGAGCATTCATATGATGCAAGACAATTGGTTTGGTGGCACGACGAACTTAGATAATGTCGACCCAGAATGTGCGCCACTCGATTACTTAAGTGTAGAGGGGCGAGAAATTAACACCGATTACGTGATGAGTAACAACTTTGCGTTTGGTGGGATCAATACCTCGTTAATCTTCAAACGCTGGTCGTAAATCATGTTGATGCGATGGATTGCACTTAGCTTACTGTTTATCTCAACACACAGTGTTGCCGATGAAGTCACGTTTGGTATTGGCGCGTTTTATTCATCGCTCCCGCATTATTTAGGCGCGGAACAAAACGAAAGTTATGTGGTGCCGCTGCCGTACATTCACATTGAGAAAGAACACTATAAAGTAGAGCGCAACGAATTCGAATCATTTTATGAAGTTGCACCTAATCATTATATTAGTGTCAGTGCAGGTGGTGCGATTGCCGTATCAAGTAAAGATAATCGTGCCCGCGAAGGCATGGACGACCTTGCCTGGGTAGGCGAAATAGGCCCAAGTTATCAATATTTTAGTTTTGGTAATCCTACCTCAGACGACTATTTATATATTTCACCTTTTATTCGAAAAGCGTACGCATTTGATGGCGGAGATATTGACGATATCGGCAGTGTGTATGGCGTTATGCTAGAGGCGGGGCAGCAGATTTATCAAGATGGTCAGCATCAGGTAAACCTTACTGGACGTTTTAGTACTCGTTTTGGCAGCCATGCCTACAACAGCTACTTTTATCATGTTGCTGAACAATTTCAAACAATTGACCGTTTGTCTTTTGATGCGGATGCGGGTTATCTTGCATCGGTATTTAGTTTAGGATTAACTTACGATAACGATTGGCTTTGGGCCGGCGGTTTTCTTCGTTATTATAATTATTCACACAGTGCAAATCAGCAAAGTCCCCTGTTGCGTGATAATCACAACGTTGCACTTGGTTTTGGCTTTGCATGGAAGTTCTATTCATTAAAAAATTAGGGAGAAGTAATGAAAAAATTAATTCTTGGTGTTTCGCTTGCACTTGCTGCAAGTACTGCAACGGCGCGTGATGATATTGGTCGTTACTCGGTTGAAGAGCTACTAAGCACAGCAAAAGCTGAGCAAGCGCTTGATCCAAACATTAAACTATTTTTTGGTAAGCAAAAAGCGGGCGAAGTAAAGTCAACTTACGGTGAAGTGCAAACCAATAAAAAAACCAATGCGTTCAACAAAAGCGATAAAGAAGCGTGCCAATGGGTAATGCTTAGCGCATTGAAATCATTACAAGAGCGCGCGCGTAGAGAAGGCATGAATGCCGTAATGAACATCAGTTCGTACTACAAAAAACGCGAATTTGTAAGTGATACTGAATTTGAATGTGGCGCAGGTTTTGTAATGGCCGGTGTGACATTAAAAGGTGATTTGGTTAAACTATAAGAGTTCAACCATTCTTTAAAAAAAGCCCGTTTAGGGCTTTTTTAATATTTAAGGCAGCAAAAATGCAAAACCAACCAAATAACCCATTACATGGCTTAACGTTAGAGAAAATTGTGACACAATTGGTCGAAGAGTATGGTTGGGATGGTCTTTACCGCGAGATTAAAATTAACTGTTTTTCAAACGATCCTTCAATCAAATCATCGCTAAAATTTTTACGTCGTACCCAATGGGCACGTGATAAAGTTGAAGCACTTTACCTTGATACGTTCCGCTAACTGATCTAAACGTCCAGTAACTCACTATAATTAAGTAACAATTTGAGAAATCAGGGAGTGCTTAATTATGAAAAACGAGCTAGACGCCAAACTATTATTGAAAGTATTCGACCTTATCTACCAAAAAGGCGAAGACTTTGAAGACGGTAAACTCTATCAAGGGATCACCGCGTTTTCTGATATTGACGGCTACACCATTTACCTGAAAGGAAATGGTGTATTGCTACGTTTTGGCTTTCACAACACCTATCATCTTGATTATGAACACAGTAAATTAAAAGACGTGTTTATGAGCAAACTCGAATCTTTGGTTAAAGAAGTAGAATAGCGCGTTCCCTTAGCTACCTAACTTAAATCTAAAAATTTAATTTAAAAAACGATACGCGCGAGGAGCTTATGAGACAGATAGTTATTGTAATTCTTTTACTGTTAGTTACCGGATGCACAACGCATTATCCAAACCAAGATATTGAAGGTAAACGGTTTCCAAATGTCACAGGCACGAGTTTAGAAAAGCAAACAGTGAGTTTACCAGCGCATGTTGCTGGCAAGCCGAGTGTATATTTAATTGGCTATAAACAAGATTCGCAATTTGATATTGATCGCTGGTTAATTGGACTTGATATGAAAGAAGTGGACGTGGTTGCTTTTGAATTACCTACTATTGCAGGCATGTTTCCGCGTATGTTTAGCACGCAAATAGACGAGGGTATGCGGCGCGGCATTCCAAAAGAGTTATGGGGTGGGGTAATTACAATTTATGAGGACGGTGAGCGTATTCAGGCTTTTACCGGCAATGAAAAACCAAACAACGCAAGGGTTTTGTTGCTAGATGAAAAGGGTAACGTTGTTTATTTTTATGACAGCGGTTTTAGCGTTGCTGCGCTCAATGAGCTAATTACCCGTTTGGCAGAGCTAGGTTAATTTAATTTAGGTAAAAGAAAAGGCGCAATGTGCGCCTTTTTACTTTTATGCGTTTAAATATTGCAGGTTACAGCGAGAATGTTCTTGAAATAGAGAACACTAAGCGCTCATCTGCAGTGTCCCAATCAAGGTTCGTGTTTTCTGCCGCAAGCTCTAGGTTAAAACCTTTAAAGCTGGTTTGATAGGCTAATCGATAGTGATGGTATGACGAATTATTGCCATCCCATAACCACTTATCGCCATCAAGTGAGTTTGATACATCAAAACTTGCACGTAGTGTATGATTTGGCGCGATTTCATAAGAATGCGCTAGCATCGCAATAGTGTGGCCTGCACCTGTGCCAAAGTAATCCCAGCTGTACCAGAAGTTAAACTCGGTGTTACCCAAGGCTGATGAATAGCCAAATTTTGCGTAAGCTTCAGGGTAGTTACCATCATCTGAATAGCTTGCGCCGTGGTAGGTGTAATACGCGATACCATAATCAAGGCTTAACGCATCGTTAAGGCTGATATAGTGACCAGCGTAAAAATCCCACTCAATGTTAGTGTCGTCACCAAAATCTACATTTGATGCCCAACTACCCGCGTAAAAGCCATTTTCAAATGATTTGTCGAGACTAACCTGTAGCGCAGGGTCGTTCATGGTTTGGCTAACACCGTTGAAAGTGTAGTCAGATGCTCCAGTTACCGTTGTACTCCAATCGGCATGCGCCACGCTTGTCATTACTGCAACCGGGATTAGTGATAATTTAATTAAATTTTTCATATGATTAGCTTATTGTCTCTATTTTATTAAAATCAATTGCGTTTTCTTTTGGAGAACTTTGAATTGTCTTAACTGTTTTGAATTTATTAACCAAAATAAAACCAAAACCAGCAAAGAAAATCGCAATAACAATGGCACCAACCCATTGGATTTGTAGAAAGTTCAGTTTAAATAATAGTGTTAAAAGTGAAAGTGCAACAATATTTAGCAACAGATAATTGCGCTTACCTAAACGGGCGACGGTTAGGTTAAGGTTATCTGTGTATAAGCGGATCAGTGAATCTAGTGAATTGATCACAAACACAATACCAACAAATACCATTGCAAAATTCACTAGGCCATCGGTAGCAATACCAGCATCATGGTAGTGATACAGCACGGCAAACCAAGCGGCAATTGGAATTGATGGGAAAATTAACATCGCTGCGAGTACTTGGTAGGTTTTTAGTCCACCAACAAAACGAGAGGTGAATTGACCTATCATAATGCTCCACGCAAACCACCAGAATAAATAGAATTCATGATAATCGTTAAGCGGCAATACAAAGTGGTGAATATTCACAAAGTAGTCGCCAATCAGTGCTAAGTTATTTGTATAGGCACTCATTTCGCTGTCGCCAAATACAAAGGCGCCTGCCCACATCGCAACAATTAACGCGATAAATACCCAGGTTGTTGTAATACTTAAAAAGCGTACATAACGAATACTGGTACTTGAATAAGCAGCAAAACAAATTGCAGCAAATACAATTAAGTAAAATGTTGGCACAATTGATTCGCCATCACCTACCGCAGGTAGGTACCATGGCAAGTTACTCAATAACAAAAAGGCTGTAAACGCACATGTGCCGATAATCACCACGTTGTTAACCAATTTTACCAGTGGAATTTCGAAAAATTTCACTTTAGGTTCAATTACACAGAAATAAAAACAGGTCAAAAAGTAGAAACCCCAAATTAAGAATCCCCAAAAACCAAACTCAATTGCGAGTGGGTTTGTGAAGCCATATTCTGGGCTTGCTTTTATGTCTGCATAACCGGCAAACTCGGTTAGCGGAAACATGATAAGGCCAACGTCGAGGCCAGATGTAAACAGAATTGCAATAAAGGTAAATGTTTTAACAGGGGTGACACCCACTACTTGCATATTGCCCCATTTATATAAAATAAAGGCGATTGAAAGTAAGGTGAACAAAATGCCAGCACTAAGCCATAAGGTCATTGTCACCCTCCCAGTATAAGTAAAAATAGTCCATAGTTTTCCTATTTGTTGTTGTCATAGTTAATTAATAGCGAGTTGCTATTTGTTGAAAATAACGATGAAAGTTGTGATGCTTTCATCGCTACTACCAATTTTTAGCGCTGTTGCTGCTGCCAATCTGGCTTAATGCCAACAGGCACAGTAGTTGAGTTAAGCGCTGGCTTTGCCAAAATGATGTCTGCCGCTTTTTCTGCAACCATAATGGTTGGCGCATTTAAATTGCCATTCGGTATGGTTGGGAAAATAGAAGAGTCCACCACGCGTAAATTGCTTATTCCGCGCACTTGCGTATTTGAATTTACTACCGCCATATCGTCTTCACCCATTTTGCATGAGCAACTTGGGTGATAAGCACTTTCAACGGCATCACGCACAAAGGCATCAATTTCTTCATCAGTTTGAATTTGTTCGCCAGGTTGAATTTCACCGTCGCGGTAATCATCAAACGCAGGCTGTGCGATAATTTCGCGAGTTAAACGCACGCAAGCGCGGAACCCTTCAATATCGTCAGGGTGCTGTAAGTAATTAAACTGAATCTTTGGTGCAATACTCGGATCAGACGATTGAATTGTCACTGCACCACGGCTTTTCGGTTTGTTGTGGCCTACATGTACCTGAAAACCATGGCCATCAAATGCCGATTTACCATCGTAACGAATCGCCGCAGGTAAAAAGTGATATTGAATATCAGGCCATTCAACGCCCGCTTTTGAGCGAATAAACGCACAGGATTCAAAGTGGTTAGTAACTCCAAGACCTGATTTTGCAAACAACCATTGTGCGCCAATTAAGCCTTTTGAAATCAGCCCTAACTTGCCATTTAACGTAATTGGCTTTTTACACTTGTACTGAAAATAAAACTCTAGATGATCTTGTAAGTTTTGACCGACACCCGGTAACTCGTGCTGCACTTTTACGCCGGCTTGTTCAAGCACGTCGCGTGGTCCAATGCCCGATAACTGCAATATATGGGGTGAGCCAATCGGCCCCGCGCTTAAAATAACCTCTTTATTAGCAATGGCACGATGCGCTTTCCCTTTAATGGTGTAGTTTACACCCGTGGCTTTTTTGCCTTCCAAACGCACTTTAGTTACCAGTGCATTGGTTACTATAGTTAAATTTTTGCGGTGCTTTATTGGATCTAAATAAGCGCGACTTGCCGAGCAGCGAATGCCGTTTTTAACGGTCATATGCATTGGGCCAAAACCTTCTTGGTTTTCACCATTGTAGTCGTGGGTATGGTCATAACCTGCTTGTTTACCCGCTTCGATAAACGCGCGGTACAAAGGGTTAGCCATTTCATTACCGTTATTAACGCCAAGTTCACCATCGCCGCCGCGATAATTATCTTCACCTAAATACCAGCTTTCGGCTTTTTTAAAGTAAGGTAAACACGCTTGGTAATCCCAGTTTTCTGCGCCGTGTTCGGCCCATTCGTCAAAATCTTTTGCATGACCACGTACGTACACCATGCCATTAATTGACGAAGAGCCACCCAATACCTTGCCGCGCGGGCAGTGCATATTGCGATTATTAAGGTAAGGCTCTTTTTCAGTATGAAATTGCCATGCGTATTTATCGCCATTCATTGGAATTGATAACGCCGTTGGCATTTGAATAAAAATACTTTTATCCGAACCACCGGTTTCCAGTAAAAGTACCGAATGTTCAGGATTTTCAGATAAACGGTTGGCGAGCACACACCCAGCTGAGCCTGCGCCGACAATAATATAATCGTACTGCATAAAATTACTCGCTAAAATGGGCTTTCAATTTGGCTCATGCCAACATAAATTGATTTGGTTTGGGTGTAGCTATTTAGTGTTTCTACACCGTTTTCGCGGCCGATACCCGAGCGCTTGTATCCGCCAACGGGCATTTCAGCAGGCGAATTGCCATAGCTGTTTATCCAACAAATACCGGCATTTAATTGATGAATCACGCGGTGAGCACGTTTAATATTTTGACTAAAGACACCCGCGGCTAAACCAAGTTCTGTGTTATTAGCGCGTTTAATCACGTCGTCTTCATCGTCAAACGGCAGTACACACATCACTGGGCCAAAAATTTCTTCTTTGACTATGGTCATGTCGTCATTGCAATCGACAAAAATAGTTGGCGCAACGAAGTTACCGTTAGGTGCAGATTCTGGCGTTGCCTGATAACCCCCAGTTAAAACAGTGGCACCTTGCTGCTTACCAAGCTCGATGTAGTTTAAAACTAAGGCTAAGTGTTTTTTCGAAATTAGCGCGCCTAAATTAACATTTGGATCGAGTGGATCGCCCATTACAATGTTATTCTCGGTGCGGCTTTTTAACTCTTCGATAAACGCATCGTAAACATTTTTTTGAACATAAACACGAGTACAGTTGGTACACACTTCACCTTGGGTATAGAAGTTACCAAGCATTGCAGCGCTTACCGCTTCGGTGATTTCGGCATCATCGAACACGATTAGCGGCGATTTACCACCCAGTTCCATGGTCACTTCTTTTAAGTTACTGGCCGCACTTTGCATCACTTTTTGGCCTGTACCCACTTCGCCAGTGAACGAGACTTTTTCAATATCTGAGTGTGTTGTTAACCATTGACCAACTTCGCCTGCGCCGTGTACCACGTTGAACACACCTGCTGGCATGCCAGCTTCAATAAATATTTTGGCAAGTTCAACCGCACCGCGTGGTGTTTCTTCAGATGGTTTGAAAATTAAAACGTTACCTGCCGCAAGTGCCGGGCCCGATTTCCAACAGGCAATTTGAAGTGGATAGTTCCACGCGCCAATGCCGGCGCAAATGCCTAAAGGTTCTTTTCGCGTATAGAAAAAGTCATTACCAACCGTTTGCTGCGAACCCAGTTGTGTTGGTGCAAGGCCTGCAAAATATTCAATAACATCGGCACCCGTTTCAATATCCACACAATCGGCTTCTTGAATTGGCTTACCTGTATCCAGTACTTCAATTTTTGCCAAATCGTCGTTGCGCTCACGCAATAGGGCAACCGTTTTTAATAAAATTCGGCTACGTTCTACAGCGCTCATTGCTGACCAAGTGGCAAAACCTTGCTTGGCACTTTCAATGGCTTGCTCTTTAATAAAATCGTCTGCGATTTCAGTTTGGTAAATAACCTCGTTTGTAGCGGGATTGATAACATCAAACGACTGACCTGATTTGTTTTCAAGCAGTTCGCCATGAATAAAGTTGAGCATTTTAGGAAGAGACATAATTAATCCTGACACACGGGAATTAGAGAGTTAACGTAGTTTTTAGCAAGCAATTCGGCATTGCTAAATTCGGCTTCGTTTGCTTTGGTTAATACGGCACGTAACCAAAGGCCGTCGATCATCGCTGCGCTAAGAGTTGCAGCTTGTAATGCTTGTTCATAAGGCAATAACGTTTTGAACGAATAAAGTAAATTGCTGTACAGACGTTTTGCGTTAACCGCTTGCAAGCGGTGTAATTGTTCGTCGTGCATTGATTCTGCCCAAAAACTCAGCCACGTTTTGGTGACATGAGCCTGCTTTTGTACAACTGAGAAATTTGCTTCGACGATTAACATAAGGCGTTGTTGCTGACTTATGTTTTTGTCGATTTTTGAGATTAAGCTGGATTTTAAACTAGTTAGTAAGTAGCGCACGGTCGCTTCAATTAACCCATTCTTACTGCCAAAGTAGTGACTGATAATGCCCGAGGACAATCCAGCACGTTTGCTAATGGTATTAATCGTTGTCGCTTTTAATCCTAGCTCGGCAACTGAGTTTAATGTGGCGTCAATCAGCTGTTGACGACGTATGGGTTCGTATCCAACTTTAGGCATATTTTTATTAATTGATCGTTCAATAAAAATAAATTCTAATGAACTCTAACTAATATTTCAAATCTAAAGCGGCGTTTATGTTTGTGTTTATGTACGTTTTTGTAATGATGTTAAGCTTTAAGTTGCTGAATTTATTTGTTTAATTTCTTTGTTGAAATTATTTAAAAATAATTCGTTTTGTTGTCATATTATTACAATTAAAACTATTACTACTGTAAGTAAATTGGTATTCCGAGAAATGCGGGGCAGTTTTTAGCTGGCGTTAAATTAAGAAATGGCTCTCAAAAAGAGGCAGTTTGGTTAATGCTGTTTATGTGGATGCATAGGGTGCTAAGGCAACAATACCAATTCACTTAAGTAGCTGCTCATTCTAGCGGACTAAACATCATGCTAACTGCGTTAGAATTTATCAATGTAGAACAATTACATAAGTAAAATTCCGCATTGTTATCAGTTCATTTATCCAGCGCTATTCTTGTTCTCATAGTTAACGGAATTGGCATAATAAAAAAGAGTAGTGGGAAGTTTTTTTGAGATGGGTAAACAGGGTAACTAACCTTTAATTCCGGTAAGTTACCCTTATTTTAGTGTTAAGCAATGAGTTGCTTTACTACAGCAAGTTGTTGTTCGCTTGTGGTGGCTTTCGCAAGTTGTGCGGCCAAATTGCTGCCATTTATGTCAGACAGTAATTTTGCTAATGCATGTTTTGATAACGTTACGTCAAAATAATCATTAAGCTCATGGCCTCCAAACCAAATAAGTCCGGCTTTTTCTAGCCAATCAATAGCGGCGCTAATTTCTATTGCTAAATCGAGCGGCGAATCGCAATTAAATCCACCTTGATTAATTAACATGTGCGCTAACGTAGAGCATGAAATGTCTATTTTATTGGGAAATGCCGTTTGAGTTTGTTTCATTACATGGCATACCACAGCCTGAAACAAGGGCATATTAGGCAGGTCTTTACTGATTGAATCGTTCATATTTTTCTTTAACCACTTGCTGTTGCGGCACTTTTTACTATTCTTAAAACATACATTTTGTAAGTATCATACACTAATAATAATGCCAATATTGCCTTTTCGTTGTGTAACACTGCTGCCGTTTGCGCTTATGCTAAGTGTGTCTGAACATACTTTTAGTGCAACAAATTCCGATCTCTTCGCGCTCGATTTGTATCAGCTGAGTGAAATTGAAGTCACCATTGCCAGTAATACACTGGAAACAAAAGCAACGGTTCCCTCTACTATTACGGTGTTTGATGAAAAGCAGCTCACAGCCTTAGGTGTAAACAATGCGTTTGATGTATTGAATTATGTGCCTGGAATGCAAATGGCTCGTGGAGATTGGGTAGGTGCTGTGCCAAAAGAGCATGCCAGAGGGGTAAGGTTAGACAATGGCTATTTGTTAATTTTACTTGATGGTGTGCGTTTAAACGAAACATCGTTTGGTAAAGCCACGGTTTATACTCCCTATATTGCGGCGTCTGTGCTTGAAAAAGTTGAAATTATTCGTGGCCCTGGTTCGGCCCTTTACGGCAGTAATGCGTTTTTAGGTGTGGTTAATTTTATTACTAAAAAAGCACATAAAAGGTTTGAAGTTGCGATTGGCGACCACGGTTATAAAGCACTCGGTGGCAGCTACGCAAATACACAGGAGCAAATGAGCTTCAGTGCGAATGCGTCGTTACAACACAGTGATGGGCAATCATACGATGTAGGGGAGCAATTAACGGTTAGCGACCCTTTAAAGCATGTATTTGTAAACGCACAATTAGACTACCAAAATAGCGAATTGCGTTTTCATTTTATTGAAAATCAACTGGATGAGTTTATAAACCTCGGTGGTTTTAGTAAACAAAATGTACATACCAGTCAGTCTGCCAGTATTAGTTTGCAGCATCAAATATGGCAAAATGATCATCATGAAATTGACGCGCTGGCAAGCTACGCTAATTTTCAAATCGATTCTTCTGGCATGGTGTTACCAACAGAAGCGGGTATTGTAAGTAATGATTTTCTCACTGGGCCAAACTGGCGAACGCAGTGGAGCAAATTAAAGTTTACCCATAACTACAAGTTATCAAGTGATAAGCAATTAAACTCAGGTTTTGAATACCGTCATGCCAGCCAATATCAAGCGGGTGTTACCACCAATTTTTATGATTTTGAAAGTCAGTTAATAATTCCAAACGATGCGTTTTATTTAGGCGAGTTACAACGGATTAAGAACATTCCTGAATTTGCAGCACTACGCGCTTCGCATGATTTTTATGGCGCATACAGCCAATTAAAGTGGCAGTTAAATCCAAGCTGGTTGTTTTTTATTGGTGCGCGATACGATGATATTAAAGACCTAGATAGTAAATTATCACCACGTTTTTCAGCGATTTGGCATGCATTTGATAATCAAACTATTAAGCTTCAATACGGCGAGTCATTTAGAACTCCGGTTAATAATGAGCTTTACTCAAGCGACAGTGTTACCAAAGGTAACCCTAACTTAACGTCTGAATACGTTAAAACAACTGAGCTGGCGTGGCTATACAATGGCAAAAGTACATCACTTGAAGCTGTGCTATTTAACAATCAATTAAGGGATTTTATTAATTTAGTGCCAACCGCCGGAACCAGTTTTTTTACCTTTGAAAACAGTGTTAATGAGAATATGTCTGGGGTGGAATTATCCGCTAAAAAGCTCTATCAAAAGTTACAAATAACCGCTAACTACACGCAGTTATTTGACGAGCCAATTAATCAAAGCTTTAAGCGTTTTGCTAATCTACAGTTGAGTTATCCAACCGATTTTATCGATATTCATATCAATGCCTTATGGCGTGATAAAATTGAAGCTGAGCGCAGTGATGATTTTCGCTATTATCAACCGAGGTACACGTTAGTAAACATAAAATTAGCGCGTAGTTTTGAGCGGCATACGCTGTCACTAACAGGTGAAAACCTATTTGATAAAGACTATAGCATTTTTGATCCGCGAGTTTGGGATGGCGCGGTGCCAGGAAAAGGCAGGCAACTGGTGTTAAGTTACCAATATGCCTTTAACTAACACATAAACGATTGCTTCGCTCTCGTTTAAATTACGCTTTAGTTTAGTTCTAAGAGAGCCCTAATCAGGCATTGCTTCAATGCTGACAATCGCAGAGCGGTTTAAGGTAATTTTATAGCGTTTAGCTGTTTTTGTGCCATTAGCCGAATAGGTAACCACTAAGTTTATCTGATAACGTCTTTCTACCGATTGACCCGATACTTTGCTGCCATCCAAACTGTAGAGTTTGCCTGCACCTTTTTTTAAGTATCTGACAAATGGGGTTAAGTTAAAAAACACTTGCTGCTGAATTTCTTCATAGCCCGGTAAAAACGCTTTAGCAATCACTTTACTATCACAGCGATAATGAATTAAGTGTGCCGCTTGCTTATTCTGCTGACGTCGTTTTTTAAATAAATTCTCGACATCATCGGGTAGTGCTTTTCGACGAATATGCTCAAGCCATACAGTTTGGGTATGAATGGTTTTATTATCTGCACTGCTCTTAAATATATGTCGCCATTTGGGGCGCCCTTGCCTTATTTTGCGCCAAATTACGCGGGTTAAATCTTCTTTGAATGTTTCACGTAGGCCATAAATAACCCCCAACATGGCAATCAGCGCTAATGTAACTTCTTGGAAATTTGAACGCGCATTAAGAACTAAAAACATCACAAACGCCATCATAACCGCTGTGACGGTGCCACGTACCAAACGCTGCAGGTTTAAGTTAAGGTTTTTGGTTTCTTTACTAAACACCACACCATATTCGATTAGCCTTTGCAGTAAGCGCATTTTGTTGGTGATGCGATTGGGGTCCTCTAGGGTTTGTTTAGAATTGTACTCACGCTCTTCACGGTAGGCACTTTCACTGCGACAAAAATCACGCAATGTATCACGCGCTTTTGCAAACTCACTGCTTTTCGGACCTTTTGACAACAGCTTTAAAAACATTTGTTCACAGTGCCAACTTAAGTAGTTATCGGCGTTGTCGAAATAAGATTTTAGTTTTTTATCTGGTGGTGTGTAGCGGCGTAATTTCTTCAATAGCACGCCTGCTTGTTCAACCAATTCAGTGGCTGCCGGGTAAAACACCTCGGCATCCTTAATGTTTAACGTGTGTTTAATATCAGCCTCAAGTGCCAAGCGAATTTGGTATGAGTACAGATTTAAATTCAAGCGATAGTCGGATTTTTCACCTTTTGACTGACTAATAAAACGGCTGCGCACTAAGGGTAAATGTAATTGCTCAGAATAATAGGCACTGTGGCTTTTCACATGGGCGTGAAAATAGTCTTCTTCGTTTAAGGTGCTGGTGTTGATGCCCATTTCTACGGGCAAAGAAAAATACAGGTCGAGGCGCTGCGTTTCTTTGGGAAGCAATAAATAGCTTAACTTAATTGATAAGCTTTCATCTTGACTGAGTTTTACGTCTCTGTCGATATTGAGCACTCCTTTTCTGCTTTAGTTATCGCTATTAAGCATAGCATAAATCTACTTTAATAACATGATGTTAAATTATAAAGCGCGTTTAAACCCGTCAATATGCAATCTATCTTAGGCATGTTGCAAAAATGAATTGAGTTGCTACATTGCCTAAGCAACCAATAAAAATGGACCCTTTTTTATGAGTAAAATAATAAAAACGACGCTGTTAGCAGGATTAGTCAGTTTAAGCGCAGGCCCGGCAATTGCCAGTGATAATGCAACTTGGCAATATGAAGATGTGTTTAACATTGAATATGCAGCATCACCTCAAGTTAGCCCAAGTGGTGACAGTATTGTTTATGAGCGTCGTAGCATGGACATTATGAGTGACAGTACACGCATCAACTTGTGGCAGTATAATCTCAGCAGCAATGCCCACACGCCGCTACTTTCAGGTAAGGCTCAGTATCGCATGGCGCGTTTTTCACCGGATGGAAAAAAGCTGGCGTATATTTCAAATGAAGAGGGCGACAATCAACTTTATGTGCGTTGGTTGCAAAGTGGCGACACGGCTCGCGTAACGAATGTGGAGCATGGCGTAAGTAGTATAAGTTGGTCACCAAATGGTCAATGGATCGCGTTTTCTATGTTTAAACCACAAGAGGCGAAAGGTATTTTTAGCGAAATGCCGAAAAAACCAAAAGGGGCTAATTGGGCCGGTACTGCAAAGTATATTGATCAAATGAGTTATCGTAGCGACGGACGTGGATTTTTACCCCATGGCTATCGCCATATTTATATTGTGCCAGCAGAAGGCGGCACGCCTCGTCAAATCACTACAGGCGATTTCCATCATGACGGCAATATCGCGTGGAGCCAAGATGGTGAGCAGATATTTATTAGTGGCGACCGTCACCCTGATTGGCAAGACAGACCACGTGAGTCAGACATTTATCAAATTAATGTTGCTTCGGGCGAAACCACTAATGTGACCAAGCGCGAAGGCCCTGATGCTGCGCCAGTGATATCGCCAAATGGTAAAAAGATTGCGTATTTGCGTTTTGATGATAAAAAACTATCGAGCCAAAATAACGACATTTTTATTATGAACAATGACGGTTCTGATGTTGAAAATTTAACTGCGAAACTCGATAGACCAATAGGCAACCCTAAGTGGGATACAAAAGGTCGTGGTCTTTACTTTAGCTACGACGATTTTGGCCAAAAATATGTAGGCTATGTAAACCTGAAAGGAAAAATCACAGAGAAAATTGCCAAACTGGGCGGTCAGTCTTTAGGGCGTCCGTATACTTCGGGTGAATTTGCGGTAGTAGATACTAATGAACTGGTTGTGACACTAGCCAATGCTAATCGACCTGCTGACCTTGCGATGGTTAAAAAGGGAAAAACGCGTAAAGTCACCTCTTTAAATGAAGATTTACTCGCCCATAAAACAACCGCTGAAATGGGTGAAATAACTGTTAAATCAACGGTTGATGGTCGTGATATTCAAGCTTGGTATGCGCTGCCACCTAATTTTGATAAAAATAAAAAGTATCCGCTGATTTTAGAAATTCACGGAGGCCCACATACTGCTTATGGTCCAAATTTTAGTACCGAAGTGCAGTTAATGGCTGCAAAAGGCTATGTTGTTGTGTGGGCGAATCCGCGCGGCAGTACGTCTTATGGTGAAGATTTCGCGAATCTTATCCATCACAATTATCCTTCGCAAGATTACAACGATTTAATGGATGTTGTTGATGGCATGGTTGCGAAACCGTATATTGATAGTAATAACTTGTTTGTTACGGGTGGCTCTGGTGGTGGTGTTTTAACTGCTTGGATTGTGGGTAAAACTGATCGCTTTAAGGCCGCGGTAGTGGCAAAGCCTGTGATTAACTGGCTTAGCTTTGCTCTGACCGCTGATGGTTACTCGTATTTTACAAAATATTGGATGCCAGGCATGCCATGGGATCACGTTGAACATTTATGGGCACGTTCGCCACTCTCGCTGGTGGGCAATGTCACTACACCAACAATGCTATTAACTGGCGAAGAAGATGTGCGTACGCCGATGAGTGAAACTGAGCAGTATTATCAAGCATTACAACTGCGTAAAGTAGATTCGGCAATGGTGCGTATTCCTAAAGCAAGTCATGGTATTGCGGCAAGGCCAAGTAACTTGATCCAGAAAGTTGGCAATATAATGGCGTGGTTTGAAAAATATCGCACCCAATAAAGTGTGTTTTAGATAATAAAAAGCCCCGAATTATCGGGGCTTTTTATTATCTAACTAACTGGGAGTAACACATTAAGTTTGTTTATTAGCGAGTGTTTGAATACGCGTTTCGGCCCCTGAAACAACATCGTTCATTATTTGTTGTACCGACTTAACCTCATGAATAACCCCTTGCGATTGACCGATAAATTGCACACCGTTTTCTAAATCGCCATCGATGGTTGCAGCTTCAAGTTTTTCGGTAGCGGCACCAAATAATGACAACATTTTTATTTTATCAAACTGGGCTACTAAGCCGATAAGCAGTTTCCACATTGGCATATCGACCATTTTTGCTGCTTTAAAGGACTTAATGGTGGCGATTAAAAAGTTCATTGGCTTTTTAGTGGCTTTTTGTGCTGCCGGTGTTTTCATTACGCGCGCATAAAGACCATCAAAATTCTTAGAATAAATAGTATCTGCGACGCGCTTTTCTATCACCGCATTTTTAACATTTTGGTGCACCGGGCTCTCAAGACTGGTTGCAAAACGAGAGCCCATTGCGACTGCGTCTGCGCCAAGGGCGAGAGCTGCCACTAAACCTCGACTGTCGGCAAAACCACCTGCAGCGATTACAGGAATATCCACAATATCGACAATATTGGGTACTAAACATAGCGATGTAACTTCGCCGCCATGAGCGGCGGCTTCATGTCCGGTCACTAGCAGTGCGTCGACCCCTGATTTTTGTGCGGCAAGGGCATGTTTCTCTGTCACCACTGTGGCGATTACTTTACCGCCATATTGTTTCGCGCCTTCGACAAGCCAATCACCTTTACCAAGTGAAAAGTTAATCACAGGTACTTGTAGCTCGAGTGCGATTTTGGCGTTTTGCTTCGCGCCAGGCATCATTAACGTAATGCCAATGCCAAATGGCTTATCGGTAAGCGAGCGGATTGTTGCAATTGCATCTCGGGTTTGTTGTTGGCTAAGTGGACCTGACGCCAAAATACCTAAACCGCCAGCATTACACACTGCCGCGACTAATTCTGGGGTTGAAATCCAGCTCATGCCGGGTAATACGATAGGGTGTTCAATGCCAAAAAATTCGGTAATGCGCGTTTGCATAGGTATTGCCTATTTAACTGGTCAGATGTGTTAGAGTTTACAAACTATTAACCCAAGATGGAATAGTTTTCGGCAATAAAAAGGCCTGCAATTGCAGGCCTTTAATAAGCTGACTCAACGAGTGTTATTTACACACACCATTTGCATTGGTGATACGGAAGCGAAGCTGCGTATCATTATAGTCGCCATCACCACCGGTATCGTCACAGTTTATGTAACCTGTGTTATTGCTACCTAAAACGGTGTTACAGCTACCATACTTCCAAGTACGGTTATGTTCTTTAAACTTGTACGTTATCGAGAATGTATTGCCACCTGTTAGTGTTGCGCGTTCTACCCAACTGCTAGTATTCTCTGGGTATTGCCAATTGGATATCGCAGTACCATTAGAGAGCACTTTATACGCTTGTTGATAATCGGCACTACGTTTGTGGGCAAATGCAATACTGGTACCTGGTGCAAATGTTAAACCATTGCCAGATTCTGTAATACATTGGGCTAATGCTTTAGTTACATTGATATTCACTTGGCTTGAAGCGGTGCCACCTTTGCCATCACTAATACCGTATGTAACGACTACTAGACCCTCATAATTTTCAGGTGCTTGATAACGCACTGTACCGTTACTGTTAATTGTTGCACTACCATGGCTGGCACTAACACTGGTTACGGTTAGAGTATCGCCATCAGGGTCGTTGTCGTTACCGAGTACATTAATTGACGATAAACGCTCACCTTGCGTTACCGATGCTGAATCTGGGTTCGCAACGGGTGCTTGGTTAGTCGAAAGTACTGTCACTTCAAGTACCGCTTGTGCAGTACCGTTTGTTTTACCATCGCTCACAGTGTAAGTAATACGTGCTTTACCAACCCAGTTTGCAGGTGGCGTAAAGGTAATGGTTTTATCACTGTTTACCTGTGCTACGCCAACGTTTGCAACAGCGTTTGTAACGCTAAGGGCATCGGAGTCTTGGTCGCTATCGTTTGCAAGTACATTGAAGCGTGTTAGCGACGTATCTTGATCAATTGTTGCAACATCGTTATTTGCTGACGGTGCGTTGTTTTGTTTAACACGTACATCTACTAAAGCACTGTCAGTTAAACCTTCAGGATCTTTGATGGTGTATGTAATCCAATCTTGACCATGGAAGCCAACATCTGGTGTGTAGGTCAGGTTTTGGTTGCTATCAATTACCACGGTACCGTGATTAGCAACCGCAGAAATCAGCGTTAAATCATCACCGTTAAGATCTGAGTCGTTCCAAAGTACATCAACGTTGTAAAGTGGCGTGTCTTGGAATGCTTGAATGCCATCATCTACAGCCAGCGGTGGTTGATTTACCGAGTTTACTACCACAGTAATGGAGCCGGTTACTGAACCACCGTTACCATCTGACACTGTGACATCAATTTTCGCCGTTCCAACAAAGTCTTTGGTTGGCGTAAAGTAAATAATCCCATTGCCATCTACTGAAACGATACCGTCATCAGTTGATACTGAAACCGGTTTAGCGTTGTCACCATCTTTATCTTCAATTTTATCGAGAATATTAATCGCGTTATTTTTTGAGTTTTCATCAACGGCAACTGATACTGGTTGCATGGTAGGCGCATCGTTAACAGGCATTACATCAATTGTAATGTAGCCAGTTGATTGATATTCGCCATCAGTAATGGTGTACTCAATGCCGACTTCGCCATTAAAATCAGCATCTGGTTTGTAATTAATAAGATTACCGTTAACCGTTACTTTGCCTTTTGCAGTTGTTGCAGAGACCAATGAAATTGATTGACCGTCTGGGTCTTCATCATTTTTTAGTGCATCAAAGCCAGTAACTGATTCATCTTCATTGATTGAAAGGTAATCACTACGTGTAATTGGCGCATCATCAAGTGGTTTTACGGTTACTTTTACAACACCTTCTGCTGTGCCACCTTTACCATCTTCAACTTGGTAAGTGATGGTATCGTCACCGTAGTAATTTAGGTTTGGTGTATAACGCAAGCTACCGTCTGATTTTACTTCTACGCTACCGTGTAACGCAGTAGCCGATACTGCTTTTGCAGGGTCTTCATCAACATCTGAAATATGTTGAGTTAAATCAACGACATTATTTTTAGAGTCTTCATCCACTTCAATGATTTTTTCAGTTGTTGTTGGATCGTCGTTTACCGCATTTACCGTAACAACAACCACTGCACTGTCACTTAATTCACCATCGTTAATGGTGTAGCGAATAGTATCTTTACCGAAGAAGTTATCGTTTGGCTGGTAACTTAGCGTGCCATTAGCGTTGATAGTAACAACACCGTGGTCAGACTCTGCTTGAGTTACTGTTAATGTATCGTTGTCAGGATCACTATCGTTTGCTAGCACATCAATCACATCGATTTTCTGGTCTTCATCGGTTTGTGCTTCATCGTTATTTGCGTTTGGTGCATCCGTTTCACCTGTTACCAGTACATTGATAATACCGACTACCGAACCACCGTTACCATCGACTACCGTGTAGCTAATCTGATCGCTACCAGCATAATTTTCTTTTGGCGAATAGCTTAGTGTGCCATCAGGGTTAACGCTTACTTCACCGTGGTTAGCTGTGGCATTCGTTACCGTTAAGGTATCACCATCTACATCATGGGTATAAGGGCTGGTATCAACAATCTCGTTTTTGCTGTCTTCTGCAACCGTTAGCGAAGCAGTTTCTGCGGTAGGTAGATCATTAACTGGTGTCACTGTAACGGCAATCTTTGCGTTTAATTCGGTTTCACCATCACTTACCACGAAAAGGATTTCATCGTCACCAAAGTAATTTTCATTTGGTTTGTAAGTGAACTGTCCGTTACCGGCATCAATTAATTGGCCGTTTGTTGCAACTGGGTTGCCAATAATTGAAAGTGCTTCACCTTCTGGATCAGTTACGCCTTCTAGCAAGTTAATATTGGTAATCTCAACATCTTCTTTTGTTGTAAGCGTGCGTTCTGTTTGACGTGGTTCATCATTTACAGCCGCAATTTCAACGGTAACTTGGCTTGTTGCTACGCCACCACGACCATCGCTAATGCTATAAATGATAATATCTTTACCATTGTAATCAGCTTTTGGTTGATAGTTGATACTGTTGTCGTCGTTTACAGTCACTACGCCGTGTAATGATGTAGGCGTACCTAAAATAACCAGCGGATCGAAGTTTGGATCTTCGTCGTTTGCGATAATCGCAATTGATTCAGCGAACTCATCTTCATTGATTTCAAGGGTATCTGGGTTTGCGATCGGCTCGGCATTGTCATCGTCATTAATAAATACATTGCCAACCACGTTATCTACCACTAACGCAAAGCTTTCAGACTGCTCAAACTCGTCATTCGTAAGTGTTGCTACTTTAACAAGTACAGTATCTGTGTTTTCAGGTAACGTAATATCTTGTGTTGAAGCAAGTAAAACGGTTTGCCAGCTCTGGCCTAAGTCAAAGCTGACCTCAACGGTTGTATCGTAATCTTCTTGTGCAAGCGCATTACCGTCAACTAACTGGAACGGGAAGCTAATTTCGCGTTCTACTTTGCTATCTAACGTAACCTCAAATGTGGTTGTAGCACCTTCTGACACAGGATCTGGCATTGCTATAACCGACATTACTTGTGGTTTTGGTGCTGTGCCGTCAGTTACTGATACTGCTTTAGCGTGTTTGCTGGTTTCTTCAAACCATGCCGATAGCTCATAAGCTTCATTTTCTTCAACCCTATCATCAACTAAAGAGGTTACTTTAATTAATACATTTTGAATTTCAGCTGGTACGTTAACCGATTTATTTTCAACCAGCGACATTTCTTGCCAGGTAACGCCGTTATCAAGTGAAACGTATCCTGAATTTAAGAAGTCGTCATTGGTAGTATCATTTAAACCAATCACATTGAAGCTGAGTGATTGTGATTTCTCTAACTTACGGTCAAACACAACATTGAAAGTGACTTCTTCACCTTCCATCATTGGATTTTTATCAGTGCTGATAAAATCAATTACCGCATTTTTAGGCGTCGCATCAATAAGTAATACTGGCGCTTCAATTAAATCGAGTTGCTCTTGCTGAGTCCATGCATGTAATTGCAGGGTTTCAATTTCTTCGTCTGCGTGTTGATCTTTAATAATCGATACGCGAACAAGGAAATCTTGCGTATCTTTTTCAAGCAAGAATGAATTCGCTGCGCTAAGGTCGATTGTCTGCCAGAAAGCGCCATCGTCAAATGAGAATTCAGCTTGAGAATCAAAGTCGTCATTTGCTGTTGCGTCGTCTGACTTTAATTCTACAAATACGTTTTGTGTCGTGAATACTTGTTTATCTAAACTTAACTCAAATACCGCGTAGTTGCCTTCAGCAACTTCATACTCTCGCGGTGCATTTTCGATTAAGCGTGCCGGTATAGAATTTGGGTTATCCAGAATTTGCGCTGCAATAGTGTCTTCATTCACGCTGAAGTTATATGTTTCGGTGTCTTCAGCTTCTTCGTCTGCTAATGTTGCAACCTTAACCTTAAACTGATTAATTCCCTCTGGAATAGTGATTTCCAACTCATTGGTAATCGTTGTGGTTGTCCACGTGCTACCGTTATCAGTACTGTAGTTTACCTCGGTAGCATAGTCTTTATTTTGTATTGCAGAGTCATCTTTCAACGCCAGCTTATAAACAGCAGGTGCACTGGTAGCTTCCGCTAATACCACCGTAAATAAGTGTGGTTCACCCTCGATTACTTGTTTTGTATCAAGAAAAATGCCAGCTACTTCTGGTGCAGTGTGCTGAACTTCATTTTCGATGATAAGCGCCTGCGCTTTACGGTCGATACCGTCGTCTTTACCCCAAGCTGCAATTACTAGCTGCTCTTGTTGTTCGTCAAGAGTGTCGTTAGCAGTTGTCACTTTTACATCAAAACAACGCAATCCTTGTGGCACTGCAACCGTGGCAGTATTCGATAGGTCAATTTGAGTGTTAAATGTGATACCTTGATCGAAGCTGATATATGCAACAGGGTCAATGTCGGCAAGCACCGCAGTGTCAGGATTTACTTCTAAATAATAGTCTTGTGTTTGTGTAGTGGTACCGTCTAGGCACACATTGAATAGTGCTGAGTTACCTTCAGATACTTTAAATGGCGTTGCCGTAATGCTACTTACTTCAGGGAAGTCATCGCTATTTTCGGTGCGATCTGAAATGGTAACTGTTGTTGTTTGTGTATCCGTGCCACCGCTAATTAAATAGGCAGCTAGATTGAAATCTTCGCTGTTTTCTACTTCATCGTCGCGCAAAGTATGCACGCGAACATCTACATATTCAGTGCCTTCAGGAATAAGAGGGCGTTGTTTTGATGATAAATCGTATTCCATTGGCCACGTAATGCCGCCATCAAGCGAGATTTCTGCATTTGGATTGTAATCTCGTTGCGCGGTTGCTGCGCCATCATTTAAACGCAAACGTAGTTTTGCATCATCATTAAGTGGTTGATTAAACAGAACTCTAAAGGTTACAAATTCACCTTCTTCTACATTACTATCGAGCGCAAAAACCGAATGCACCGCGTCTTTTGCTAATTCAAGATCTGCGTCTTCGTCATGAATGCGGATAATTTCAAATTCATGATCAGATTGGTCAGCACGGTGCCATGCATTAAGTTTTAATGCTTCAAAACCTTCGTCAATATCATCTTCATAAGATTCAAATTGGATATCAACATAGCGACCACCTGGTGGTACCAAAATTTCTTTGCGCGAAGATAAGTCAACGTTTTGTACAAAGGTTTCACCACGGTCGAATGAAATATTCGCGTTGGCTGAAAAGTCATCGCCCATCGTTGCCGAAAGTGCGTCAAGCTCAAGGTTTAGTAGAGTTGGCAGTACTAAATCTTTATTGAACTTCAAACGGAATTTAATAGTGCGGCCTTCTTCAACAAGGTCATCAGTATGACGTGAATAAACTGCGTTGACGCGAAGATCACCTTGGTTACTTGATGGGTCGAGAATATCTTGATTGAGTGTTAGGCGATCCGACAGTGTATCTCTGTGCCATGCTTCGAGTGTGAAGTATTCTGTATCTTCATCTTTGCCGTCATCATTTAAATCAAGCAAAATATCGATATGACGACCACCTGGCGGTACCGAGATCTTTTGTGGGCTCGCTAAGTCCACTAAATACGGATAGCTTTCGCCACGGTTAAATGAAATAAACGCTGTGGTATTAAAATCTTGCCCTTTTTGTGCGGTACCGCTGCTTAATTTTAAGTTTAAATCTTTGTCATCATCGAGGATTTTGTTGAATTTCACGCGGATGTGCGCTTCATCACCTTCTTCAGGGCTTTTATCTAGGCTGTAAATTGCACTGATTTTATAGTAGCTGTCTTCACCACCAGATTGGTCTGAACCATCGCTGCCACAGTTAGCCGATGCTAAATCGGTAAAACGATGAGTACTGGTTGATAAATAGCTGAGTGATGATTTACCCATGTCGTAAGCGAAAAATTCAGAGCCACCTAAATTATCCTGACGTGAGAAAATTAATTCGCCTACCTGGTTTTTAGCGGCCCCTGTCGCTAATGCTAGGTTATGCTGGTTAACAATCTCAACGGTTAACGCTGTTGTATCAATGCGATACAAACTGTTTTTACTGACTAAATATAAGTCGTCGCCAATAAAGGTTAAATCACCCCAGTTTTTATCTTGTTCATTGCGAAAGCCTGTAAGCTCTCCATAAATTGCGACATAACCTGTCGTTGGATCTATGGTAAATAAGGTATCGTCGTGTGCGGCCCACAGTAAATTTTGGCTCGGATCGCTTACCAAGCGGTAAGTGAATTTAGTTTTACCAACCTGATGATGTGAACCCGAGTTAATATCATAATATGCAAGGTAACTGTGGCCATTATTTTGTGGAACTGAAACATAATATAAACGCTGTGACGCTTTATCGAGTGCGATTGCGGCAGAATCATAAAGTGCGATTGAGTTTGACAGGCTTTGACCTGTGTATTCATCTAGCTTATGAATAACACCTTGGCCTGCATCACTGGCAATACCATAAATCGGGCTGTGGCATTGTGAATAGGCTGAAAAACCTGACGTAGCAAGGGCTGCACATACAAGTGTTCTGACAGCGTTTAGTTTCATAGGGGGCTCCAACTGGCTAACAGAGTAAAATATAAAGAAATTTTTTCCGAGATTTTACGTTAAGTTGAAACGTAATGAAAATGTTTGTCGTAAAAAATGATTAGAAAATTATTACACTTTATAACAGCTAAAATTATTCTAAGCACTTTAGATACTTGAGACCAAAGCCAGTAAGCTTAGGGGAAGTAGGGAAAGTGCGTGCTTAACAGTAGCTGTTTATAAAGATGTTTTGCATTGATCTATCGCAAAAATGTAAATAATAAAATACAGAAACCTTAATTTCTATATGGATATTTTTAATTGCTAATTTCTTGATTAGTTGCATGTTATCGAGCAAGCAGGGGAATACTAGGGTCTGTTGATCTTTGCTGTTCTATTTTTGTTTTCAGCCCTAAACCACCTACTTCAGTAGGTGGTTATCATTTAAAGGGCTTTGCCTGTAAATGCTACTCATGTTAAATCCAAAGTGATTTTTAGCGAAGTCATAGAGGATAAAACATGAGTAGATATGAACAAGCATCGCATGTATTTTGGCGGTGTCAATATCATGTAGTTTGGACTCCGAAATATAGGTTTCGGATTTTGAAAAATAAGCTTGGTAAGGATGTTTATCGTAGTATTTACGTTTATTGTAAGCAGTTAGGGTGTATTGTTTTAGAGTTAAATGTACAAGTTGACCATGTCCATTTAGTAGTGAAAGTTCCTCCGAAGCTTTCAATTTCTCAGTTAATGGGAGCTCTGAAAGGAAAAATAGCCTTAAAGTTATTCAATAAATATCCGCATTTACGGAAAAACAAGTTATGGGGTAATCACTTTTGGCAAAGAGGTTACTTTGTTGATTCAGTAGGGATTAATGAAGAAATAATAAGACGTTATGTTAGGCACCAAGAAACACGTGAACGCCAGGAAGAAGATTCACAAATGCGGTTAATGGATTGAAAGCCCCCTTTTAGGGGGGCAACACAAAGCCACCTTCTTTAGAAGGTGGATGTTTTACTCTGTTTGAGCGTGCTTTTATCGCGGCGCTCGATGTGTGGCCTAGTAATCTAAGCGAATATCGAGCAAAGCTTCCGCGTCCTGCTCACGCCCCTTACCTACATCCATATAGGCAACAATGAGAAAAGTGCGCTCAAAAGAACCGTTCGGCAGCGCTTGATTGGCTTTTCTACT
>NZ_JBIPJE010000040.1:0-53990 GCF_044005875.1 Pseudoalteromonas sp. XMcav1-K
GCAGCCAGAGCAGCAGCCAGAGCAGCAGCCAGAGCAGCAGCCAGAGCAGCAGCCAGAGCAGCAGCCAGAGCAGCAGCCAGAGCAGCAGCCAGAGCAGCAGCCAGAGCAGCAGCCAGAGCAGCAGCCAAAAAACTTAACCGGTAACGAGTGGTTTATTGCACAGCCAGCAATTTATTTTACAATTCAGCTTATGGTGGTGCGCGATCTAGAAGTGATATCTCAAACAGTTGAAAACCTGAATTTAGATAACACACATATATTTGAAATAAAGAGCAATCAAGCTACCCTACATGGTTTAACGTATGGCTTATACAGCTCAATGGCAAAAGCACAAAAAGCGAGAGTAGAGCTACCAGCAACGCTTTTAAACCAGGGCGCGTTTGTCAAATCAGTAGGTAAAATTCAACAGCAAATTCAAGCAAATAACTAAAGCCATAGTTTACTAGTGTGAGCTAGTGTAGAATAGCTGCCCTCGACGTGAATTATAAACAATAAATACCAGCTAGCATGAACAAAAAAACACGCGCATTTTTAAAATGGGCAGGCGGCAAATACAGTTTAGTTGAAGAGCTTTCTAAGCGCTTACCAACAGCAGATACGTTAGTTGAGCCTTTTGTTGGTGCTGGTTCTGTTTTCCTAAATACGCAATTTAAGCATTATATTTTGAATGATATTAATGCAGATCTCATCAATCTCTATAATGAATTAAAAGATAATCCAGATGAGTTTATTGCCGATGCGCGGAAATTGTTTGTTGATGTAAATAATGATGCTGATGTTTACTATGAGTATCGTAAACAATTCAATGCGTCATCAGATGCCTATGAGCGTGCGATTCTATTTTTATATATGAATCGTCACGGCTACAACGGTCTTTGCCGTTATAATAAAAAAGGCATATTCAACGTACCATTTGGCAAATATAAACGCCCTTATTTCCCTGAAAATGAATTGTATTTTTTTGCAGAAAAAGCGCAGCAAGCGACCTTTACGTGCTTAAATTACGAAGAAGTATTTCAAGCTATTCCGGAAAATGCGGTTATTTATTGTGATCCTCCTTATGTTCCCTTAAGTAAAACTGCGTCATTTACTAGTTATGCTAAAGGCGGTTTTGATCTAGACGATCAAGCTAACCTTGCTAACTTGGCTGAAAGTCAGGCGTTTAACCAAGGTAATTCCGTTTTAATCTCTAACCACGACACGTTATGGACACGTAAAATTTACGCGCAAGCGAGCCTTGATGTGATCCAAGTAAAGCGCACAATTAGTCCGAAAGGAAATAAGCGTAATAAAGTGGGTGAATTAATGGCGTTATACAAAGCTGACGTGGACTACGAGATTTAACTAACAACCAGCTGAACAACAAACGTAATTGTTAAAATAAAGGCGACTGTTAGTACAATCCCAAGCACAATTAAGTACCTTACCGATAAGTTTTTGAAGTGATGATGTTGTCGCTTGCTACTCTGTACGCCAAATAATGCAGCTAAAACGGCTTGTAAATACTGCATTATAACGATCCTTATCTTATGTGCGTTGAATAATTCGCTTGTGTTTCTTTTTTACCTGACTCAAGCAGTTCAAGTAAGTCTAGATAATGAAATTGAGAACTGCGACTTTTTCCAATGAACCAAGAAAACCAGCTTTGATTCGCGGCCCGAGCTTGGCAACTGCCTGTAGGGAAATATTCAGTACTCGCGACTTGGAGTTTTGAAGGGCAGTTGCAGCCGTGTGATGTGGTGTTACTTTTTGCAATTAATGAATACGAAGCTGCAGAAAACACCGTAATAGTTGTTGCCAACACTGTGTGTTTTATCCATTTGCTAAACATCATGTTCTGCCTCTTCCAATTAGTAACATGACTAAAGCTTAACCAAGTTTTGGGGACAAAACAACGGTAATTTAACGCAAAATACAACTACTCCATCTCAAATTATGTTATAAATGTTAACCATTTGTAAAGGTGAATTTTAAGAAAAAATAGGTTACAGTATGTGCTGCTTGTAATTGAGCAATTCTCTCTTCCCGTTCAATGTGTTAACAAAAAAATTTGAGGTAGTGTTATGTCGCAGTTTTTAATTGCACCTTCTATTCTGTCAGCTGATTTCGCGCGTCTAGGTGAAGAAGTCGACAATGTTTTAAAAGCTGGTGCTGATGTGGTGCATTTCGATGTGATGGATAATCACTACGTACCCAATTTAACAATTGGACCAATGGTGTGTAAGGCACTACGTGATTACGGAATTGAAGCACCGATTGATGTGCATTTAATGGTAAAGCCAGTTGATACACTTATTCCAATGTTTGCCGATGCAGGTGCAAGCATAATTACATTCCACCCAGAAGCAAGCGAGCATGTAGATCGTACACTTTCATTAATCAAAGAACATGGTTGCAAAGCAGGCTTAGTACTAAACCCAGCAACACCGCTAAGTTGTCTAGAATATGTTATGGATAAACTAGACGTTATTTTATTAATGTCAGTTAACCCAGGTTTCGGTGGGCAAAAATTTATTCCAAATACGCTTGATAAGCTGCGCTCAGTTCGCAAGTTGATAGACCAATCTGGCTACGATATTCGCTTAGAAATTGATGGTGGTGTCAATGTGAATAATATCGCTGAAATTGCAGAGGCGGGCGCAGATATGTTCGTTGCAGGTTCGGCAATTTTCAATCAAGCTGACTACAAGCAAGTAATTGATCAAATGCGTGAACAACTGTCTCACGTAAAATCTTAAAAAATGTGAAATTCAGGTCGACAAATGCTTGCTTCCAATCTTGAAGCATTTAAAATTGTCGGCCTTATTTGTAAATTAAATTAGTAAAGGAAAATCATGACAAAGCCTGTAGTGTTAAGTGGCATTCAGCCCACCGGCGGTATGACAATTGGTAATTATATCGGTGCCATTAACCAGTGGCTTAAATTACAAGAAGATCATGATTGTTACTTTATGCTGGTTGATTTGCATGCGCTTACTGTTCGTCAAGAACCTGAAGTGTTAAAGCAACGTGTATTAGATGGTATTGCGCTTTATGCTGCGTGTGGCATTGATCCTGAAAAATCAGCGCTATTTGTCCAATCACAAGTACCAGAGCATGCACAGCTTAGCTGGGTGTTAAACTGTTATGCACAAATGGGTGAGCTTAATCGCATGACGCAGTTTAAAGATAAGTCAGCTAAAAATGCGAATAACATTAATGTTGGCCTATTTAGTTACCCAGTATTACAAGCTGCAGATATTTTGCTGTATCAAGCGGATCAGGTGCCAGTGGGTGAAGATCAAAAGCAGCATTTAGAATTAACGCGCGATATCGCAACACGCTTTAATAATTTATATGGCGACGTATTTAAAATTCCAGAGCCATACATTCCGGAATTTGGCGCGCGCGTGATGAGCCTGCAAGATCCAACTAAGAAAATGTCAAAGTCTGACGACAATCCAAATGGTTACATCATGTTATTAGATGAGCCTAAAAAGATTGAGAAGAAGCTTAAGAAAGCCGTTACCGATTCAGACGAGCAAGCACGCATTTATTTTGACCCGCAAGAGAAAGCCGGCGTTTCAAACTTATTAACCTTGCTTTCTGTGGCAACTGGCAAATCGATTGAAGAGCTTGTACCTGCGTACGAAGATAAAATGTATGGCCACCTGAAAAAAGACACAGCTGAAGCTGTGGTTAGCATGATTGAGCCGATTCAAACGCGTTTTAAAGAAATTCGTGAAGACCAAACATTGCTTAACAGCATTATGAAATCTGGTGCTGAAAAAGCAGGTGCGCGTGCAGAAGCAACGCTTAAATCGGTTTACAATGCGTTAGGTATGATCCCACGCCCATAATCTTGGCCACATAATGCCAAGCAAGAGCCAGGTTTAGCCTGGCTTTTCTATACATAGGTGCATCCATGTTGTTAATGATCGATAACTACGATTCGTTTACTTATAACTTAGTGCAGTACTTCCAGCGCCTTGATGTTGATGTGAAAGTGGTGC
Organism: Pseudoalteromonas sp. XMcav1-K; assembly: GCF_044005875.1. Taxonomy (NCBI): domain Bacteria; kingdom Pseudomonadati; phylum Pseudomonadota; class Gammaproteobacteria; order Alteromonadales; family Pseudoalteromonadaceae; genus Pseudoalteromonas; species Pseudoalteromonas sp. XMcav1-K. Next base: position 3,993 of record NZ_JBIPJE010000040.1, read on the forward strand.
GCAATGATGAGCTCTCAGTTTCTGAAATAGCCAAGTTAAAACCGCAATATATTGTTATTTCACCTGGCCCATGCTCGCCAAACGAAGCAGGGATTTCGCTTGATGTTGTGCATCAATTAAAAGGGCAGCTGCCAATACTCGGAATTTGCCTTGGTCATCAAACGATCGCGCAAGCGTTAGGTGCGAATGTGGTGCGAGCAAAGCAAGTAATGCATGGTAAAACATCAAAAATAATCCATACTAATCAAGGTGTATTCACTAACTTGCCAAACCCATTGGAGGTTTGTCGCTATCACTCTTTAGTTGTTGAAAAGCAAGGTTTACCAACAGAGTTAAGTGTGACGGCGTGGAGCGTGGATACAGATGGACAACAAGACGAAATAATGGGTCTCAAGAATGAGAGCTTGGCATTAGAAGGGGTTCAATTTCACCCTGAAGCCATTTTAACGCAATCTGGATTAGCACTACTAAACAACTTTTTAACTACGTATCGGTAATCGTTTTTTACATGAATAAAGCGACAAAGCAAAAATGGCAAGCAGAAATGCTAATTGGTCGATTTCATGACTTATTGTTGGGTCAGCAGTTTGCACAGCAGCAAATTGGTTATATTCATACACTCGATGTTAATTACGGTGAGCCTCTACCGGTACGAAAGCTGTTAGAAGTTGAGCAGGTTGCAGCAAAAGCCCGTGAAAAACAAGACTCTCGTAACCATCAATTTATTGCCGATGTAAATGCTGATCTGCACCAGCAAATCGAAGATGAAATTGATAAGTGCATGGATAATGTTGAATACATTTATAAAGAAATTATTCAAATTCAAGACAATATTCCTGCAACCTTGGACATTTTGGCGGTTAAATCAGCCTCGGTTGGCCGTATCGACCCACTTATCACCGATTTACATTGGTTAGGTGAGGAGATCCTTAAGTTTATTAATTTGCCACAATACCGCCCTGAAAAAGACCCAGCTAAAGCGGTAAGAGTCGATAACCCGTCGCTTGCGCTGCGTTATATCGGCCTTGAAAATTTAAAGCTGATTGTACCGACATTCTCATTAAAGCACTGGACACCTCACAGTACTGCGCCATTCCAAATGTTAAAACGCAAGCTATGGGAAACCGGTATGGCTGCGGGAATTGCATCACGTAGTTTAGCTGAAGAAAAGGGAGAAGATGGCTACAAACCATTCGTACTGGGAATGTTTCATGGTTTAGGAAATATGGCGTTAATTCGTCTCTATCTTAGACTATTTGATGCGCTGTGGGAGAAAAATTCCCGTGAAGCGCGCGAAAATGGTAATAAAGATCGCCATACCGCGCTCTCAGAAATAAAACCTGAAGCCTTATTTTTACGAAACCTGATGGTAGAGAAAGGCGCGCGTTTGTCCTGTAAGTTGATAGAGCATATGAGCTTAAAATACCTTCCTATTGCGCAGGCTATGCATGATATCGCCGAGAATAAGCCATTTGATGAGTGTTTACCGTTAGCGCAAACAGTATTGAAAGGGCGCGCATACAGTTATTATAAGTTTTTACAAAAACATAGCTTAATCGAACCCGACGAAGCAAAAGCGCTGTTTACGCATTATCAATTTAGCGGTAAAGAACTCAAATTACTAGCAAGTACCAGCTTACAGAATCTGCAATTACGCATTGAGCGATAATTATCCTTACTTTTTTCGTAATTTTTTACGCCTATTCATGCAATGTGAATAAATTTCACTAAACAAAGTAATTCACTAGCTTACATAGTGAAGTTTGGTAGAAGATAGGTGTGTTAAACAAAATAGTTATTCATATAACATGAAATATTATCCGAAACCCTTGTATTTAAAGGTGTTAGGGCTATTTTTAAGGAAGACAGTAGGGGAATTTTCTGGAATAATGTCAGTCCGAATTTTGCCCGATTTAGCGGGCTTAGGTAACACAAAAGTGTAATAAAACCTTGTGTACCGAAAAATTAATGAGGAGTTAAAATGACAGTTTCAAGAGCATTATTTGACCAAGTAATGGTACCTAACTATTCGCCATCAGCGGTTATTCCGGTTAAAGGTGAAGGTTCACGAGTATGGGATCAACAAGATAACGAGTATGTCGACTTTGCCGGTGGCATCGCGGTTAACTGCTTAGGTCACTGTCATCCAGCGCTTGTTTCAGCATTGAAAGAGCAAGGTGAAAAATTATGGCACCTTTCAAATGTATGGGCTAATGAGCCAGCACTTCGCCTAGCTGAAAAGCTAACTAAAGCGACATTTGCAGATAAAGTATATTTTGCAAACTCAGGTGCAGAAGCTAACGAAGCTGCACTAAAACTAGCACGTCGTTGGGCACTTGATAATTTTGGTGCTGAAAAATCACAAATTATTTCATTTAATAAAGGTTTCCACGGTCGCACATTCTTCACCGTAACTGTAGGTGGTCAAGCGGCTTACTCGGATGGCTTTGGTCCTAAACCTGGCGACATCGCGCACGCTGACTACAACGATTTAGCGTCATTAGAAGCGCTTATTTCAGATAACACCTGTGCAGTAATGCTTGAGCCACTACAAGGCGAAGGTGGTGTTGTAAGCCCAACTAGCGAATTTATGCAAGGTGTACGTGCGCTATGTGATAAGCACAATGCGTTACTTATTTTTGATGAAGTACAAACTGGTGTAGGCCGTACAGGCGATTTATACGCTTACCAGGGCTTAGGTGTAACACCTGACATTTTATCTACAGCGAAAGCGCTAGGTGGTGGTTTCCCAATTGGTGCTATGCTTACAACAACTGAGATTGCTAAGCACTTAAAAGTGGGTACGCATGGTTCGACATACGGCGGTAACCCGCTTGCATGTGCAGTAGCTGAAGCGGCATTTGACACCGTTAACACAAAAGAAGTACTTGAAGGTGTAACGGCTAAAGAAGCACTTTTCAAAGAGCTACTTGCAGAAATTAATGCTGAATACAACGTATTTGCAGAAGTACGTGGTAAAGGCTTGCTACTTGGCTTAGCGTTAACTGACGAATACAAAGGTCGCGCAAAAGAGTTTATGACAGCAGGTGTTGAGCACGGTGTGATGGCGCTTGTTGCCGGTGCAGACGTAATTCGCTTTACACCATCATTGGTAATTCCAGAAGCTGATATCCGCGAAGGTATGGCTCGCTTTGCAAAAGCAGTAGCACAGGTTGTTAAAGGCTAAGAGCAAAGACAGAAAAGCAGCATTTGGCTGCTTTTCTTAATTTTAATATAGGGGCTACTAATGATTATCGTTCGTCCGATTAAAAGCTCGGATTATCCAGCTTTAATGAAGATAGCTGAAGATTCAGGTCATGGCTTCACGTCTTTGCCACAAAATGAAGACCTGCTTAAGCGCAAAATCGCGCGTTCAGAGCAAAGCTTTAGCAAATCAGTCTCTCATCCTGAGGATGAGGGTTATTTGTTTGTAATGGAAGATTTGGCGACTGGCGAAGTTGTCGGTACATCTGCAATTGAAGCGGCAGTTGGCTTAGATGATGCCTTTTACCATTATCACTTAAGCAAGGTGATCCACTCGTCGCGTGAACTTAATGTTTACAAAGCAGTAGATATTCTTACCTTATGTAATGATTACACTGGTGCAACAGAGCTATGTACTTTGTACCTACAAGATCATTACCGTCAAGGTGGAAATGGTAAGTTATTATCAAAAATGCGCTTTATGTTTATGAATGCGCATGCAGAGCGCTTTGCTAGTAAAGTATTAGCTGAAATGCGCGGTGTATCTGATGAAAACGGCGAAAGCCCGTTTTGGCAATGGTTAGAAGAGCACTTCTTCTCAATGGATTTTCCAACGGCAGACTACCTGACAGGTATTGGCCAGAAAGTGTTTATTGCTGAATTAATGCCAAAATACCCAATTTATGTAAATTTACTTAGTAAAGACGCACAAGCGGTAATTGGTCAGGTACATGATAAAACCCGTCCAGCAATTGAGTTATTAAAAAGCGAAGGCTTCACGTTTAACGGCTATGTAGATATTTTTGATGCAGGGCCAACGGTAGAAGCAGATATTAGTAATATCAAAACAATCCGCGATTGCCAAAACCGCACTGTGGTAATTGGTGATATGGCACAAGGCTCAGAGGCAAGTTTTATGCTGTCAAACCACAAGTTGGTTGACTTTAGAGCGTTACTATCGACAATGACCTTGGATGCAAACAGCGAGACAGTTACTTTGTCTGCTGAACTTGCAAATGCGCTACATGTTTCAGAAGGTGATGTGATCACTATCGCACCACTTTAAATAGTTAGGAGAAATTGAGATGACTCACGCCGCTCAGTTTATAAATGGCCAGTGGTTAGCTGGTGAAGGAGCTGAATTCAGCTCGTTAAACCCTGCAAAAGGGGAAGTAATTTGGTCAGCAACGGCTGCAACAGCAGGTCAAGTTGACGCAGCAATCAACGCAGCACGCGAAGCGTTTTATAGCTGGACAGATTTAACATTTGAACAGCGTTTAGAGATTGTTAAAAAGTTTGCTGAACAGCTTGCTGAAAATAAAGATGCGCTTGCCAGAGCCATTGCACTTGAAACGGGTAAACCGCTTTGGGAAACAGCAACAGAAGTTGGCGCAATGATCGGCAAAATCGGTATTTCTGAAAAAGCGTATTTAGAGCGCACAGGTACTGTTGAAAACCCGATGCCTCAAGGCCGTGCTGTAATTCGTCATAAAGCACACGGTGTTGTTGCGGTATTTGGTCCTTATAATTTCCCTGGTCACTTGCCTAACGGTCACATTGTTCCTGCATTACTTGCTGGTAACACAGTTATCTTTAAGCCATCAGAACTAACCCCTATGGTTGCCGAGTTAACTCTGCAATTGTGGGAGAAAGCGGGTCTACCTAAAGGTGTAATCAACCTAGTTCAAGGTGAAGTTGAAACAGGTAAAGCGCTAGCATCTCATCGTGGTATTGATGGTTTATTCTTTACTGGTTCATCGCGTACTGGTCATTTAATTCACCAGCAATACGGCGGTCAGCCAGGTAAAATTTTAGCGTTAGAGATGGGTGGTAATAACCCACTAATCGTTAAAGATGTAGCAGACACTAAAGCAGTTGTTCACGATATTATTCAATCAGCGTTTGTATCGAGCGGTCAGCGTTGTACATGTGCACGTAAGTTATTCTTACCTGCAGGTGAACAAGGCGATGTGATTTTGTCACAGCTAATTGAAGCAACTAAAGCAATTAAAGTTGGTTTTTACGACGATGAAGATCAACCGTTTATGGGTTCAATGATCTCAGAAGCCGCTGCTAAATCAATGATGGATGCACAAGCTCAGCTTCAATCTCTTGGTGGTGAGTCACTAATTGAAATGACACATACTGCGGGCACAGGTTTTGTTACACCAGCGATTATTGAGTGTTCAAATATTGCTGATTTCCCTGATGATGAGCATTTCGGTCCATTGTTAAAAGTGTTCCGTTACACTGATTTCGATGCAGCAATCGATAAAGGTAACGATACAGACTATGGCCTTTCAGCAGGCTTATTAAGTGATAATGCAGCTGATTACGACCATTTCTTACGTCGTATCAGAGCGGGTATTGTTAACTGGAACCGTCCAATTACCGGTGCTTCAAGTGCCGCACCATTTGGTGGTATTGGCGCATCAGGTAACCACAGAGCAAGTGCATACTATGCAGCTGATTACTGTGCATACCCAGTTGCTTCGGTAGAGCTTGAAAAAGTAGCGATGCCAGCAACATTAAGTCCAGGCATTAAAATTTAGTAATAAGTTTTAACTATAAAAGCAGCGCAAGCTGCTTTTTTTATGTCTATAGTTATTGGAAGAAAGGTGATACCAATTTACTTAAATAGCTCACTTTTTTTGGCGAGTTAGCTGTAGAGTGAGTTGCGCTGAAATGTATTAATGTAGCCTCACTACGTTAAAAAGTTTCGCAATGTGAGCATTTGAGTGAATCAGTGTTATAGCTAAACACATAGTGAGCAGAGTTGGTATTAGAAGTAATAAAAAAGTGCAGGGTAGTATTTATTTAACTAATCTGCTTAAAATAGTCATATCAAATACACGTAGTAGGTAGATAAATAAATGGTAATTGATCAGCAAGGTTATGATGAGCTTATCATGTACTTAACAGAACACTTATCCTTGTTCGAAAAGCCAGGAGAAGTTCGATCAGGCGCGCCTACAGTAATGGCATTGATTGAAGATGATATTGCTGAGCAAATTATTAATTTTTGCATGCAGCATGAAGACTTAAGTGTTGATGACCGCAGTGTGATTATGCGTGAAGTTGACGGTATTGTGTACGATCTACAGGAAGTGCTATCGGGCGTTGTTAATCAACCTGTTACGATTGAACAACATGCCTTTATTGATGAGTTTTCAGGGCTTGTTAAAAACTTATTTGATTCAGCTGTTTCCTAGTTATATTCACACTGTTAGTTAGCGCTTTTTATTGCTATCTTGTGTTGCTTACATACAATCGTTTGTAGATTAATAAACAAGAGTGTAAACAATGCAAGCAAATGTGAAATGGGTCGACGGAGATACCTTCGTTGGGCTTTCTAACTCGGGCCACAATGTGGTGTTTGATACAGGCAGTGATAGCGCTGCGCCAAGCCCTATGGAAATGGTTTTAATGTCAGCAGGCTGCTGCTCTTCTGTTGATGTTGTTAGCATTTTAAACAAAGCAAAACAAAACTTTTCCAACCTTGAAGTAAAGCTCTCTGCAGAGCGTGCAGAAACAACTCCACGAGTTTTTACTAAAATTAATCTACACTTTGTAGTTACTGGTAAAGATGTGTCTGAAAAGCATCTTTCACGTGCAATTAGCTTGTCGGCTGAAAAGTACTGTTCAGTAGCACTTATGCTAGATAAAACAGTCGATATTACACACAGTTACGAGATCATTGAAGAATAGCAAAAATAGTACTTTTGCGTGGGGGGATTTTCATATAAAATCCGCCCTCTTCAAAAGCGAAATCGCGATTATTTTATACAATTGAGGGTGGTTTATAGTGCCAAAGCCATTTAAAAAGCTAAAGTTACACGGTTTTAATAACTTAACAAAAAGCCTTAGTTTTAGTATTTATGACGTGTGTTATGCAAAGACACCACAACAACGTAAAGAATACATTGAATACATTGATGAACAGTACAGTGCTGAACGCCTAACCGATATTTTAGGTGAAGTAGTTGATATCATCGGTGCAAATATTCTAAATGTTGCTCGCCAGGACTACGACCCTCAAGGTGCTAGTGTAACTATTCTTATCTCTGAAGAGCCAGTAGCCGATGCGACAGCTCAGCAAGAAGAGCCAGGCCCATTACCAGACTCAGTTGTTGCACACTTAGATAAAAGCCATATTTGTGTACACACATACCCTGAGGAGCATCCTCATGACGGTATTTGTACTTTCCGAGCGGATATTGAAGTATCAACCTGTGGTGTTATCTCACCACTTAAAGCGTTGAACTTTTTAATTCACTCATTAGAGTCTGATGTTGTGACAATCGATTATCGTGTGCGCGGCTTTACGCGTGACGTAGATGGCAAAAAGCACTACATTGATCATGATATTCATTCAATTCAGAACTTTATGACTGAAGACACGCAAGACGCGTATCAAATGATTGACGTGAACGTATACCAAGAAAACTTGTTCCATACCAAAATGATGCTTAAAGAAACCGATTTAAATGCGTATTTATTCGGTATTACAACAGATGATTTATCTGAAGCTGAGCAGCAGGAAATTCGTCACAAGCTTTCACGCGAAATGCATGAAATATTCTATGGTAGAAATTATCCAGCAGACTCTGCATTTTAAAAAAGGCGCTTGAAGCGCCTTTTTTATTCCAATAACCTAGTATTACTCTGGTGGCTTAGTTGGTCTTTGAGGTTTATCTTTTGGATTTGACGCCATAATTTCCGCACCACCAACATCTGAAAGTATTGCGCCTGTATCCATAGCAATGCCACTCGCTTGTAACTGCAGTGTGAAATATAGAATTAAGCTTATCATTCCGCATCCTTATTATAAATTCTGTTCTAAATGTTTGCTGCTACCCGAAAAGAGTACTTAGTTGTTATCTAAGTAAATTTATACTTGCTCATTTTTTGTTCTGCGTCTACATCTTAATCAACTGAAATATAAACAAATGTAAATGGATTGTTATTTTTGTTACCGAATTGAGGTGGTTGATAGTCGTAGTTAAATATTTCTACTAAGCAGATAAAAATGATTTGAAAACACAAATTGCTAGACGATTTACAGCATTAGGGTGCGAATATTTGAGAGTGTTATTACGTTTTGCAACAATAATAAATGGTGGCCCCACCTGGACTCGAACCAGGGACCTAACGATTATGAGTCGTGTGCTCTAACCAACTGAGCTATAGGGCCATTTAAGACGCGTTAGTTATAGTTACTTAATGACTAAGCGGTGAGAAGTATAAGAACTTTTAATTGCCTTGTCACTAGCCAATAGGGTAAAAAATGTATTTTATTAATCAATTGATTATTAAATGTTCGCAACTGTACAAGTCAAAATTAGCGAAATAAAAAAGCCAGCAGCTGCTGGCTTTTTTCTAAGGATTTACAACCCTAATTTCTTCTCTAAATAGTGGATGTTTGTGCCACCATTATGGAAGTTTTCATCAGCAAGAATTTTCTTGTGAAGTGGGGTGTTGGTTTTTATACCATCAATTACAAGCTCGTTCAGTGCGTTTTTAGCACGTGAAATCGCTACGTCACGGTTTTCACCGTAAGTGATAAGCTTACCAATCATTGAATCGTAATGCGGTGGGACTGAGTAGTCAGCGTAAATGTGGCTGTCCCAGCGAATACCTAAGCCGCCAGCAGGATGGAATCGTGTGATTTTACCTGGTGATGGAATAAAGGTTTCAGGGTCTTCCGCATTGATACGGCATTCAATCGCATGGCCGCGAATAACAATATCATCTTGAGTAATTGATAATGGTTGGCCTGCTGCAATTTTTAGCTGTTCTTTAATCAGATCGATGCCTGTAACCATTTCCGTTACTGGGTGTTCTACCTGAATACGTGTATTCATTTCAATAAAGTAGAACTCACCATTTTCGTATAAGAACTCAAATGTACCTGCACCGCGGTAGCCAATTTCAACACATGCACGTGTACAGCGCTCACCAATGTTTTTACGCATTTCTGCTGTAATACCTGGTGCTGGTGCTTCTTCTACCACTTTTTGGTGGCGACGTTGCATTGAACAATCACGCTCACCTAAGTGAACCGCATTACCTTGACCGTCAGCAAGTACTTGAATTTCAATATGACGTGGGTTTTCAAGGAATTTCTCCATGTAAACAACGCCATTATTGAAGAATTGCTTCGCCTCTGTTTGCGTTAATGCAATTGAATCAATTAGCTCTTCTTCGCTACGCACTACACGCATACCACGACCACCGCCGCCGCCAGCAGCCTTGATGATTACTGGGTAACCAATGCGTTTTGCGATTTGCTTGTTGCGCTCGCTGTCGTCTGTAAGTGGACCATCAGAACCTGGAACACAAGGAACACCGGCTTTACGCATAGCGTCGATTGCTGAAACCTTGTCACCCATCATGCGAATAGTGTCGCCTTTCGGGCCAATGAAAATAAAACCACTTTGCTCTACTTGATCAGCAAAGTCAGCATTTTCTGATAGGAAACCGTAGCCTGGGTGAATTGCTACAGCGTCAGTTACTTCTGCCGCCGCAATGATACGTGTTGTATCTAAATAGCTTTCAGATGCAGGTGGCTTACCAATACAAATGGTTTCATCTGCAAGTAAAACGTGTTTTAGGTCTTTGTCTGCAGTTGAGTGCACAGCAACAGTTTTTATACCGAGCTCTTTACATGCACGCAGCACACGCAGGGCGATTTCGCCGCGGTTTGCAATTACAACTTTATCTAACATAAGGGTTGCCTTCTGCGTGTGTTATTCGATTACAAATAGAGGTTGGTCGAACTCAACAGCATCTTCGTTATCTACTAAGATCGCTTTAACAACACCCGCTTTATCAGATTCAATTTGGTTCATCATCTTCATTGCTTCTACGATACATAATGTGTCGCCAACACTTACTGTGTCGCCAACTTCTACGTATGATGCCGCTTCAGGTGAAGATGCGCGGTAGAATGTACCTACCATTGGTGATTTAACTTGGTGGCCTAAAACAACAGCAGGTGCTGCTGATTCTTCAGCTGCAACAGGTGCCGCTGCCGGAGCTGCTACTGGCGCAGCAGCAGGAGCCGCAGCGTAATGAACTGGAGCAGCCATTGGTGCAGAGCTATGACGATTAATACGTACCGACTCTTCACCTTCCGTGATTTCTAATTCAGCAATACCTGATTCTTCAACAAGTTCAATAAGCTTTTTGATTTTGCGAATATCCATTCTAACGACCCGCCTTATAATATTTTATTTAAATGTGTGTTTAGCGATCGGCCAAAATAGTGTCTAATGCCATTTTGTAACCGTTCGCACCAAATCCGCAAAGAACGCCTTTTGCAACATCACTAAAGTAGGAGTGATGGCGAAACGCTTCTCTTTGATAAATATTTGTCAGATGTACCTCAACAAAAGGAATCGCCACACTGAGTAATGCGTCGCGCAGTGCTACGCTGGTATGCGTAAATGCGGCAGGGTTAATAATAATAAAATCAACCTGCTCAAATGCTGAATGAATCGTAGAGATTAATTCGGCTTCGCTATTACTTTGAAAGTGCGTCAGTGCCACGTTGTTTGAATCTGCGTACTGAGTTAAGTGTTGCATTATTTCAGCTAATGTTTGCGCACCGTATATTTCAGGTTCGCGTTTGCCCAACATGTTTAAATTTGGGCCATTTAATACTAAAACTCGTAAACGTGCAGTCATCTTTCGTGAACTTCCTATTAAATCATTGAGGTTTGCTATTTTTTGTAAATTCCACGTTTAACTTAAGGTTTGTCGTGGTAAATAGCAAGTTTTTCTCACGATGGCGTATTATTATAGAGAGTTCGCAGAATATAGCAGCAAAATACTGGTCTAATCAGCAGGGGAGGATGGTTTGCTGATTAGACCGAGGTAGTTAGAATTTACTAGAAAGGGCGTTTAAGTGGGTTGAAAATTCATCAGCACTTTGAAAACCAGTAACGCGATGGTCAGGTAACTCTTTGCCTTGACGGTCAAAGAATAAAATTGTTGGCAAGCCGAATACATCAAAGCGTTCCATAAAGGCGATAGTGGTATCATTAGATTCCGTTAAATCAGCTTGAATTAACACATAGTCTTTAAACGCTGCTTGCACATTAGCAGCTGGGAAAGTGTACTTTTCGAACTCTTTACAAGCAACACACCAGTCAGCGTATAAATCAAACATCACAAGCTTTCCTTGTGCTGCTGCTTTAGTCACTTCTGTATCCAGCTCTTCTAAGTTAGTAACGTGAATAAACTGGCCGTGTACATCCGCAGATGTGTTTGCTGTTACTTTCGCTGAGTCTGATGGCCAAATTTGTTGGCTAATTGACGTAAGTGCACTAAATACCATGACAAACGAAACTAACCAGAGCGCAGTTTTGCCTTTGTTATTTGTAGTAAGAGTATGCCAGTAATAAAGGTAAACACCGGTTACTAATAATAAGCCTGAACCAATCATTACAATAATATGCCAAGGTACGATGCGCTCTAATAAAATCAGCGGCACCATTAACATAATAAAGCCGAATAAGGTTTTTACTTGCTCCATCCAAGCGCCCGCTTTTGGTAATAACTTACCGCCAGAGGTACCTAACAATAGCAGTGGAATACCCATACCAAGGCTTAGCACATAAAGCGTAATGCCACCGACAAAGTAGTCGCCACTTTGTGCAACATATAATAATGCAGCAGATAATGGCGCCGTAGTGCATGGCGAGGCGATTAAACCAGACAATACACCCATCATAAATACGCCTAGGTAGTTGCCCGATTTTTGGTTATTCGATAATTGCGTTAAGCGCGTCATCCAACTTTCTGGCAATTTGAATTCATATAAGCCAAACATTGAAAGTGCTAACAACACAAACAAAATACTAAAGCTAATCAGTACTGCAGGGTGCTGAATATATCCTTGTACTTGACCGCCAAGTGATGCTACCACTAAACCAAGCAGCGCATAGGTAATCGCCATACCTTGCACATAGACAAATGATAATGTGAACGCGCGTTTAGTTGATAACCCTTGTTGGCCTGCAATTAAGCTTGAAAGAATAGGGAACATTGGGAATACGCACGGTGTAAAGGCCAGTGTTAAACCCAATGCAAAAAAGATGGCTAAATTAGTTAGTAAGCTTTGCTGGTTTAACTTATCAGTAAGTGATAACTCACCGTTAGATTCAATTGATGGCGTTACAGGTGCTTCTGAAATACTATCGTTTGTAGTTTTGTCAGCTGATGAGCTTTGGAAAGCCGTTAGTGGAATTTCTACAATGACAGGTTGATAACACAGCCCCGCTTCTGCACAGCCTTGGTAGCGCACTTTTACGTAAGCACCCTCTATTACATTATCGAGTTTAGAGACTGTAGTGAGCTCATTAAAATACACTTGCGTTTTACCAAAGTACTCATCTTCGTGGTCAGTACCTTTAGGTAATTTTGGCAGTGTTAAATCAGCACCTTTGGCAACAAATTCTAGCTTTTCTTTATAAAGGTAATAACCATCAGCAATATCCCAGCCTATAAATAAGGTTGAGCCTTGCTGATCAAAATCGATTTTAAATGCTTCATCGACCTTTAAAAACTGAGGTTGATTGGTTTTTATAAGATCATTAAAGGTGGTATTGGCGTTTGCCGGTTGACCTAAAAAGGCAAAAAGCGTGTTTAGTAACAACACACAGCCAAAAGTTATAAAGCGCATTACGCGAGTACCTCATCTATCCAACTAAAATATTCGTCATTGCCATCAGTGATATTAATCACTTGAATTTCAGGCACATCATACGGGTGGATCTGTTTTAATGTGTCGATTAATACGTGAGTTTTTGCTGCTTGGGTTTTTATAAACAGCTTAATTTCCGTATCGTGTGCCATTTTACCTTGCCACATGTAAAAAGATTCAACTTGCGGTAAGACATTTACACAGGCAGCAAGTTTCTTTGTGAGCAGTGTTTTTGCAATGGCATGTGCGTCATCTTTTGTTGCACACGTTGTTAGTACTAATTGATAATTAGCCATACTGAACCTTCAGAAAATGTGTAAGTCTCACATTTTATACATTAAATATCATGAATGATCATTAAAACAGGGTGATTAGATAACAGCGAAAAGGTTGATTCTTTAAGCTGTATTTTTCCTAAGCTTGAATTAAGACCTGAAAACCCCAATATTCATTTCATCTATTTTTAAGGAAGCGCTATGTTTAAAGCCTTATTTTTTCTTTTTATTGTTATCCCGATTGTTGAAATAGCTCTACTTATTCAGGTAAGCGAAGTGATTGGTGGTTGGAGTACCATTGCGCTTGTTATTGTAACGGCTTTTGTCGGTGCTAAATTAGTAAAACAACAGGGAACAGATGCGCTGAAAAACGTGCAAGTTCAAATGGCGCAAGGGCAAATGCCGGCAGAAGAGTTGTTTGCGGGCTTATGCGTGATTATTGCCGGTGTGTTGCTATTAACTCCAGGTATTATGACCGACGTCATCGGCTTTTTATTATTAACACCAGTTGTGCGCAAGCGCCTTGCGGCTAATTTAATGTCGCAAGCGAAAGTAAAAATGACCAATCCGCAGCAAGGTGGTGGCTTTTATTATTCATCTTTCACACACACTCAGTCACCTGAGCGTGAGCAATTTACTGAAACACATATTCAATCAAATAAACCGTCTAATACATTAGAGGGTGAGTTTGAGCGAAAAGACTAAAAAATTTGCAATAAACCCCTTGGGATCTATTTTTTAATCCCCATAAATTGCATAACTAACTTTTTTGGGCCTTTAGGCCTTATTTCTGAGATAGAAAATTAAATCAGGAGAAAAACCCATAATGAACATTCGTCCATTACATGATCGCGTTATCGTAAAGCGTCTTGAAGAAGAAACTAAATCAGCAGGCGGTATCGTACTTACAGGTTCGGCTGCCGAAAAATCTTCACGTGGTGAAGTTGTTGCAGCGGGCAATGGCCGCGTGTTAGAGAACGGCGAAGTGCGTGCACTAGAAGTTAAGGCTGGTGACACAGTACTTTTCGGCTCTTACGTAGAAAAAACTGAGAAAATCGACGGTCAAGAATACTTGATCATGCGTGAAGACAATATCTTAGGTATTGTTGGTTAATTTTTCGTTTTTAAATTATCGGTTTTAACAGAATTTTAAGGAATTAAATCATGGCAGCAAAAGACGTACGTTTTGCAGGTGATGCTCGCGCTAAAATGCTAGCGGGTGTAAATGTATTAGCAGATGCAGTTAAAGTTACACTTGGTCCAAAAGGCCGCAACGTTGTTTTAGATAAGTCATTCGGCTCACCAGTAATCACTAAAGATGGTGTATCAGTTGCAAAAGAAATCGAGCTTGAAGACAAGTTCGAAAACATGGGTGCACAAATGGTTAAAGAAGTTGCATCTAAAGCAAACGATGCAGCGGGTGACGGTACAACGACAGCAACAGTACTTGCACAATCAATCGTAAATGAAGGTCTTAAGTCAGTAGCTGCGGGTATGAACCCAATGGATCTTAAGCGCGGTATTGATAAAGCAGTTGCAGCAGCGGTAGAAGAGCTTAAAGCGCTATCTGTTCCATGCGCAGACACAAAAGCAATTGCACAAGTTGGTACTATTTCAGCTAACTCAGACACAGAAATCGGCGACATCATTGCAAATGCAATGGAGCGCGTTGGTCGTGAGTCAGGTGTTATCACTGTTGAAGACGGTCAAGCACTTGAAAACGAACTAGACGTTGTTGAAGGTATGCAGTTTGATCGCGGTTACTTATCGCCTTACTTCATCAACAATGCTGAGAAAGGTGTAGTTGAACTAGATAGCCCATTTATTCTACTTGTAGATAAAAAAGTATCTAATATTCGTGAGCTTCTACCAACACTTGAAGCTGTTGCAAAAGCAAGCAAGCCGCTACTTATTATTGCTGAAGACCTAGAAGGCGAAGCACTAGCAACACTCGTTGTTAACAACATGCGCGGTATCGTGAAAGTTGCAGCGGTTAAAGCGCCTGGTTTTGGCGACCGTCGTAAAGCAATGTTACAAGACATCGCTATTCTTACTGGCGGTACAGTAATCTCTGAAGAAGTCGGTCTTGACCTAGAAAAAGCACAGCTTGAAGATTTAGGTTCAGCGAAGCGCGTTGTTATCACTAAAGATGACACTACAATTATCGATGGTGTTGGTGAGCAAGGTGCAATCGACGCACGTGTTAACCAAATTAAAGCACAAATTGAAGAAGCAACATCAGACTATGACAAAGAAAAGCTACAAGAGCGCCAAGCTAAACTAGCTGGTGGTGTTGCAGTAATTAAAGTAGGTGCTGCGACTGAAGTTGAAATGAAAGAGAAGAAAGACCGCGTAGAAGATGCATTACATGCAACTCGCGCAGCGGTTGAAGAAGGCGTTGTACCTGGTGGTGGTGTTGCACTAGTACGTGTTGCAAGCAAAATCGAAAGCCTAACAGGTGATAACGAAGACCAAAACCACGGTATTAAAGTTGCACTACGTGCAATGGAAGCACCACTTCGTCAAATCGTTTCTAACGCAGGTGATGAAGCATCAGTAGTTGTAAACGCGGTTAAAGCAGGTGAAGGTAACTACGGTTATAACGCTGCAACTGGCGAATACAGCGATATGCTAGAAATGGGTATTCTTGACCCAACAAAAGTAACGCGTTCAGCATTACAATTCGCAGCATCAATTGCTGGTCTTATGATCACTACAGAAGCTATGGTTGCTGAAATCCCTCAAGATGCGCCAGCTGCACCAGATATGGGCGGTATGGGTGGCATGGGTGGCATGGGTGGAATGATGTAGTGCGACGAGAGTCGTGCTGTGCTACCGTAACTTGTTGATATAATAAAATATATTAATGGGTTGTGGTCCTTGCTTTAAAGGTAGGTGAAACCTTTAAAGCCACCTAAGAGCACTTTAGGTTAACACTCTATGTGTATGCTCTAACTGTATAATGATCAGGATGATTGTTTTGTCAGTTAACCTAGCTTCAATCTAAATGAGCCAACTATTAATTTAGTTGGCTTCATTCACTTAGGTTTATTTATAAGCCTATCAATAAGCGCAGCGACATAAGCTGCTTTGATGATTGTCTGGCAAATCGCCAATGATCAGACCTGTTATTCAGCTAACAGTAGCCTAGGGTTAGTGCGTTTGGAGTAATCCGCTCGTGCGAAGCTACCTGACAATGTACCTCTGTTTCAGCACTAAAACCGTGAGGAATTAGTGGTAATGAGTAATGACAACTTATTACGGGGCTAGGCTAGTTGGTATGGTTAACTTATGTGAACTACTCATAAACACCGTCAACCGCAATAAGCGAAACGTCATTGTAACGCTTAAACCAAAAGGTGTGTGATTAGTTACTCCTTTTACATCTGGGAGTACGCTGATATGTGATCACCGGTGGATTTGTAGAACCTAACCCAACTTTGTCATCAAAGTGGAACTCGGTAAGCCCAATAACTTGCCTTTTTGGCAGGCTGATCGTAAGAGAAGCTGTTGAGTTAGTGGGTATAGGAGGTGAGAAAAAGCGAATGTTAATCTGTAATGGATTAAATAGGGATTCAAAATTTGTCCCAACTGGAAACAGTGCTGACTTCTCACTGGTCTTTAATCGTGTGAAAGCCTGTAAAGCTTTCAATAGTTGCGTTCATCCCATTGGGAGAAAGTTATTTTCTCCCAATGGGAGTATATTAATTTTCTTCTTCTAAGCGATGAATAATTAACTTAGGAGAATAGCAAGATGAGTCAAGAACGTAAGTTCGTTGTACCTGCGTTTTCCCACCAAGCAACAAGTTGGCATACCTTAGATTGGTATTCACTTGAACGTAAGGTGAGAGAGCTACAAGTACGGATCGCGAAGGCGACTAAGCAACAACAATGGCGTAGGGTGAAAGCTCTGCAACGTATGTTGGTGCGCTCGTTTGCGGCTAAATGTTTAGCAGTTAAGCGAGTAACTGAAAATCGAGGCAAACGGACTGCTGGTGTCGATGGGGAGTTATGGAGTACACCTGAAAGTAAGTGGCGAGCAGTTTTTCGATTAACGCGCAAAGGCTATAAGCCTAAACCGTTAAAGCGAGTGTATATTCCTAAAGCGAATGGCAAACGCCGTCCACTTGGGATACCGACTATGTTCGATAGGGCGATGCAGGCTTTATACCTGTTAGCACTAGAGCCTGTGTCGGAAACAACCGCTGATCGAAACAGCTACGGCTTTCGCCCAATGCGTTCTACAGCTGATGCGATTGAGCAATGCTTTGTTAATCTCAGCCGCAAACATTCTGCTAAATGGGTGTTAGAGGGCGACATTAAAGGGTGCTTCGATAACATTAGTCATGACTGGTTACTTGCCAACATCCCGTTGGATAAAAAAGTGCTGGGAAAATGGCTAAAAGCGGGGTTCATGGAATCTGGTAAATTGAACTCTACAGATGCTGGAACACCACAGGGAGGGATTATCTCTCCCGTGTTGGCCAATATGGCGCTTGATGGCTTGGAAGCGGTATTGGAATCTCATTTTGGGAAGAAGAATACTAAAGCTAGCTATAAGACCAAGGTCAATTACGTGCGATATGCAGATGACTTCATTATTACTGGTATCTCACAAGAGTTACTAGAAGATGAAGTAAAACCTCTCGTTGAAGCTTTTATGGCTGAGAGAGGACTGACGCTATCGCCAGAAAAAACGGTGATTACACATATTGATAAGGGGTTCGACTTTTTAGGGCAAAATTTACGTAAGTACAACGATAAGCTTTTAATTAAGCCGAGTCGCAAAAATCTGCGCAATTTGCTTCATAAAGTCAAAAGCATAGTAACAAGTAACAAAACCGTTACTGCAAGTATGCTGATAGCGCTGCTTAATCCTGTTTTACGGGGCTGGGCTAACTATCACAGACATGTAGTAGCGAAAGAAACTTTTAACTATGTGGATTATCGGGTTTGGAAAATGTTGTGGCAATGGTGTCGTAGACGTCATGCGAATAGGCGCAAACGCTGGATTAAGGCAAAGTACTTTAAAACAGTAGGTAAGCGAAATTGGACATTTTCTGGTACGACGATTGATGGTTTTGATAAGCGATTAATCTATACCAATGATACCGTGATAAAGCGACATACTAAGATAAAAGCGCAAGCAAATCCGTACGACTTAGCATTTGAAGAATACTTTGAGCAGCGCCTTGAGCGAGCTTGGCGTGATTCAATGCAAGGTCAACGGAAAGTGCTGATGCTTTGGCTCAGGCAGAAACATTGCTGTCCGATGTGCCGTCAGAAAATAACCAAAGAAACAGGGTGGAATATCCATCATATTGTGGAAAGGGTCAAAGGCGGTTCGGATGACTTGAGTAACTTAGTTATGTTACACCCCAATTGTCATAGGCAATTGCATACAAATTTATAAATAGGGTTGAAAAACTAGATATAGGAACAAGATTATAATTATATCAATACAGGAGGCTTTATTTATGGGTGGCAGTGTAATGGAAAAAATCAATAAAGCGATGGAAAGTCAAAATACCGATATGAAAATGGTTATAATACCCTTCATGGAGGGAGAGGCTAATTTATCAGAACTTTATGAGTGCCGGTCAATTCTAGCTCAGGTCAATCCACCAATTGACGCTGAAATAGAACCATCAAATGGTGGTTTTAATTTTATCGTTAGGTGGTAGTTTTAGTCGCTGGTCTGTACTTAGGTATAGACTTATAAAGGCTTGAGCCGTATGCGGGGAAACTCGCACGTACGGTTCTTAGGGGAGGGGTAGCCAGTAATGGTTGCTTCTTACCCGACATTCATCTTCCAAGTTACCTACTTGTCAAAAAAGCCAGCGCAATGCGCTGGCTTTTTTATTGCGTTAAAAAATTGATTTAACTTATAAAGTTACCAATACTTTATCAAGTCGTACAGGTGATTGTTAGCATTAGTTCTAAACCTACAGTGAACGGATATCAGGAGTGTGGGGTGACAAAGTCTCGTAAAATTAGCCTTATTTTGTTGTTGTCGTTAATGTGTAATCTTTTTGTGTTGGGAACAACGTTTTTTAATTCACAAAGTTTAAAAAAAGAGCAAGCGACGCTGTCACAAGTTATTACTGTTAACACTGAATTGTTAATTACGTTGCATGAGTTAGAGCGTACGGTTGGATATTCTGGATTTATCCATCACTTCAAAAATTACATTATTCGTCAACAACGTCATTACTTTTTTGGTGCGCAATCTAGTTATAAAAAAGCGAAATCATTGATTGAAGAAATTCGTCATCTGTCATCAGAAAAAGACGTGCTAGACAATTTGATGCTACTTGAATCAACGCTTGATGAATATAATGAAAACTTAGAAAAACACTTCTCAGTACCTCAAGAGTTATCAGTATCCGAATTAGATAAGCTGGTAAAAATAGATGACACCATTGCTGCGAGTGCAGTAAACAACATCGTTGAGAAAGTACTTCCGAATATCAGGGGGTCAAATCAGGTGTTTTTAAATCGCATTGAGACACAGCTTTTCTATAGTTACTTAATATCAGCGATGATTTGCTTGGTTATTATCGTATTTACAGGATTAGTTATATGGCATATCAACAAATTAAACCAGTCGGTTGGCAAATTTGGAAAACTGTTTGATGCATCGCCAGACGGTATAATTCACGCCGATAATCGCGGTAAAGTGCTAGCTGCAAACCATGCTGCGCAGGCGCTATTTGGTTATTCGCCAAGTGAATTCTCGGAAAAATTTATTGAAGACTTAATGGCTCGGGAATTAAAAGAAGCACATCAGGGTTATCGTAAAGAATTTACTAAACAAACACAGTCTAAAAATATGTTGGATCGGCGCAGCGTTTACGGAATTGACAAGAAAAACCAACGGATCCCATTGCAAATAGCCATTGGCAGTTTTTTAGAAAATGATGAGTTTCAAAGTGTCAGTATTTTAAGAGATATGCGAGAGATCGCTGGGCTCAATCAAGAACTAAAGTTTCTTAGCTCTATTATTAATGGTTTGTCTTCATATGTTGTGATTATTAATGAACAAGGTCAGGTGATTACAGCTAATTATGATTTGCAAAATAGTACGAATAAACAACATATCGAGCTTACAAATACACAGGCATGGCAACGTGATCCAACCACTAAAAAACAGCTACAAAACGCTATTGAGAAGCTGAAAAGCACAGGTGTCGAACAGCGATTTGATAGTCAAATTTGGGTCGATGAACGGTTTTACAAAGTTGATGTTGTGGTTGCCCATTTGGATACTAAGGCTGAGACGGGGTCTAATATTATTTGTTCTGCACATGATATAAGCGAGCGAAAGTATTTTGAGCAGCAATTACTTGAGAATGAAGAACGTTTCAAGCTGGTTGTAAATCACGTGTCGGAGGGAATTATTTTGTTCAACCAGCAAGGGCGTATTGACTGGTTGAATGCTAAAGCCGTTGTGATGCTGTCACCGTTTACACAGGGATTAAGCCCCTGTAATTTTATTGATGTATTTACCGAAAAAGATCAGCAAGAAATCGCCACTATAATAAATGATCTAACCACACAACACCCAACAAGCGAACCATTTCAGGCGCTACTTGCATTAGATAACGAATCGTTACCCGTTGAGGTGTGTATTACGCGTTATGCAGATAATATGGAAATCAACTATTTGGCAACAGTGTCGGATGTTTCGGAGTTATTAGCGGCAAATGATAGACTCAGCAACATGCTTGAAGAGAAAAGTATTTTGCTCAACGAAATTCATCACCGCGTAAAGAATAATTTACAAGTGATAACCAGTCTATTAAAGCTGCAACAACAGCATGTGCCAGAAAGTGCTGCAAACGAGTTACTAGCCTGTCAGCAGCGCATACGTTCAGTTGCGCTGGTACATCAATTGCTCTACGAGCAAGAGAATAGTTCTAAAATTAACTTTGTAGAGTACACTGCTAAGTTAGCACAATTAATCTTATTAGATGGCATTAACCACGCCCCTTACAAGGTAGAACTTCAGCTACCTAGGCAAGCGATATATTTGCCAATTAGTATTATGGTGCCGATTGGCTTTGTTATAAATGAAGTACTAACAAATATTCAAAAGCATGCGTTCCCAGAAGGTTCAGAAAAAGGGTTGATCACAATTTTTGCTGAAGAAGCGGGGAAAGGGCTGGATTTATTAATCAAAGATAACGGAACCGGCTTTGATATAGAGCAGTTTAATCAAGCTAGTTCACTTGGTCATACGCTTATCGGATTATTTACAAAACAGGCAAATGGCACAATTAAGGTTGAAAGTGAGCTTGGCAAATACTCTCACTTTCAGTTTCATTTTGACTTGTCGTATGTAAAGTAATTTATCGATTTATTGTTCATCTACTGCAAAGTGTTGCTCAGTCTCGCTATGCAATTGACCACCTAGCAGCGACAAAAACAGTGATAATGGCATGGGCTTAGCATGATAAAACCCTTGCTGATGAATAGCTGGGTCTTGTGCGAAATACTCGCTTTGTTTTGCAGATTCAATGCCTTCTACAACAACTTTATAGCCTAGGGACTTGCTTAAGTTCACCATGTGTTCGCACACTTTTTGTGCTTTTCTATCATCAGGGATCCCTTCAATAAACACTCTGTCGATTTTTAATATATCAAGATCAAACTGTTGCAGTAGTTCTAGTGACGAGTAGCCGCGGCCAAAGTCGTCTAGTGCGATGGAAAAACCAATTTCTCGTAACCGTTCAATATTTTTAACTGCTGGAGTATCAGTTAACGCTGTTTCGGTGATTTCTAATGTTATGTTGTTAGGTGAAACTTGCTTACAGTTAATAATCTCCTCGAATTTTGCCGGCAAAGACGGGTGCGAAAGTTGCTTAGCAGATAGATTTAAGCCTAGCTTTATATCAGTAAAGCCAGCGTTACTTAAATGTTCAATCGCATCGCATACTTTTTTTAGCATGAGCTCACCAAGTGGAAAAATAAGCCAGCTTGATTCTGCGATTGGAATAAAGTCATTAGGCGAAATAAATCCCGTTGCTTTATCACGCCAGCGGCAAAGCCCTTCAGCGCTTGATATTTCACCTTTATAATCAAAAATGGGCTGTAACCAAAGTTCTAGCAGCTCATTTTCAATGGCAAGTTTTAACCCTTGCTCTAAAAACAATTGGTACTGAGCTGAGCTTCCCATATCTTCTTGGTAAAAACGAAAATCATTTTTACCGCCATTTTTCGCTGCGTACATGGCGATGTCTGCGCGTTTCATCAGATCAGATGTATCGCTAATAGTATCGTCCCACTGGGCAATACCAATTGAGCATGTGAGTGAAATAGAAACATCTTTGCATTTAAATGGTTCTGAAATTGCTTTGTTTATTGAGTTAGCAATTTTACTAACATCGTTGGCTGTGAGCTGGCCATCTAACATCAATACAAACTCATCACCACCATGACGTATCATAATGTCAGAGGAGCGGAATATATGCTTAAGTCGCCATGCAAACTCGGCCAAAAGTACATCACCGTATGAATGCCCGTAGGTGTCGTTAATCAGTTTAAAAGAATCAAGGTCAATAAACATCAGCGTAAACTTACCTGAGTCAAAGAACTCTTGAGGATTAGCGAATGCGCGATTCATGTAAGTACGATTGTACATACCGGTTAGTTCATCGCGATAGGCTTGGTATTGTAGCTTACGCTCAGCCATTTTTAATTCCGATATATCGGTAACTATCATTACCAATTCATCACTTTGGTCTTGATGTGATATTAATTTGCCATTAACCAGCGCGTAAAATAATTCGCCAGATTCAGTTTTAAAAGTTTCTTCTCGTCGTGAACAGAGGTCTTCCCACGGCTGTTGGTTAATATCTTCAGCGCGCTCTCGCTTTACAATGTTGTGATATTTTTTATTGATCAATTGAGATAGCGGGTACCCAATTAATTTGCAAAAAGCGGGGTTTGCTTTGGTAATTTCACAGTTTTTATTGAGTACTAAAATACCATCTGCAATATGGCTGAATACAGACTTTGATACTTTTAACTCACGAATGTAGGTTTCAGTCTCGGTAACGTCTTTCATCGCCCCAATTGGCGTATCGCCACCTTGCAGCTTGATATCGCTGGTATAGACTTCGAACCAATATTGTTCATCACTAAGTGGTGATTGAACTCGGATTTTTTGATTGGATTTTTGCCCGTCTTTTAACAGAGATTCAACTTTCCACTTATCTTGCTCATGTACCATGCTAATAAATTCATTAAGTGGCAGTGGGCTTAAATGACCGAAGTACTTTTGCAGCATTTCGGTACCAGTAAATACTAAATGTTCTGCTTCGGGGTTGTATTCCCATACGTTTAGGTTGGCAGCTTCAATTGCGAGTTTAAGGCGTGCTTCCGATGAGGTTATTTCATCTTCATAGCGAAAACGATTAAGTGCAGTTTCAATAACCGCCCTTACTTCTCTAAGGTTGTAGGGTTTTACAATATAACCAATAGGGTTGGCTGAATTGGCTGATTCGATAATGTCATCGTTGGCATATGCAGTCACATAAATAATAGGTATATTTTTAATGGCATTGATTTTTTTGGCCGCATTTATACCGCTGCCGCCCGATTCAAGATTAATATCCATTAAAACAAGGTTTGGGTTTTTCTCTGTGAACAGGGCGAGTGCCTCATCTTCACTATTTGCAATTCCCACAACCTCATAACCTAGAGACTCAAGCTCGATCTTAAGGCTTAATGCAACAATCTGTTCGTCTTCAACAATTAATAACGAACTCATAACTCTATCCTTTTAATTAACTTATACCTGTCGCTACTATGTCTAATTAAGCGAATTAATTATCGACATCCTTTTAAGTTTAGTTGGTTTAAAGTGATTCTCAAATTTATGCCACTAAAACTGATTTAAAACATACCTTTGCCGATTAACCATAATGCTAATCGAGAGTTATTTTTTACAATAATTATGAAAATATTATGTGTTAAGCGTATATTAAGTGTCAGGATAGATAATAAATATAAATTGATATAGCGAGTGACCCTTTACACTTGCCAGTTCTCTAGGAGCATACTAATGAAATTAGCTAAGGTACTATTATTAAGTGTTGTAACAATTTCACCGCTTTCAGTATTTGCAGGTGAGGCAAGTGTAACGTATGGGAAATTTAACGATTTCACCGACGTGCGTGCGGCAAATGAAACACGCGGTGGTTATCACAAACGAATCGAAAAGCAATTTACCAAGCATTTTCAGGAGTTAGCTAAGAAGTTGCCTGAAGGCTATAAGCTCGGAGTGACAATCAACGATATCGACCTCGCTGGCGATGTTCGTTTTGGCGGTGGCAGAGAAATGCGTATCGTTAAACCAATTCATTTTCCAAAGCTTAAATTTAGTTATGCGTTAACAGATGCCAATGGCAAGCTGGTGGATAAAGGCGATGCTGAATTAAAAGACATGAGCTTTATGGACAAAATTCGTCGCGGTCGAGACGAAGAATTTATGCACGAAAAGCGCCTTATTACAGATTGGTTTGAAGATCAGTTATTGTCAAAAATTGATGCTAACTAATCATTAGTCATTTAAGAAAAAATAGCGGTACTATAATAGTGCCGCTATTTCTTTGTAGAGTTTACTTGCTTGGGACTCAGTTAAGTTTCCAGCTGCTTTAGATTGACCTATTGAGCTTGAGACTCTCACAACATCACTGCTAACTTGTACTGGCTGCTGCCGATTAATCAACTCTGATTGTTGCTGCCTCTCTCTTGCAGCATCAGAAATCTTTACGACGTCTTGAGTGAATTCACCGTAAATTGAACTAGCCGATACCTTCTCACTCAGGGATGAGCTTTTACTTGACTGTATATTACTTAAGGTAATTTCTGTACCTGCAGTAAGTGGCGTAGCAATCGACATAACAAAATATGTTCAGGATGTGTGCCTAAATTATAGTCAATTTATTTGAAGCTGGCTAATAATTGATGCAAATGCTGCATCTTTATTACGGTGCTTTTAAGTATCGCTTGGTCAATATCATCTTGCGTTGATAAGCTCTCTACATCACTTGCAACTTCTAGCACGTAAGGTTTGAAGCGCTTTGCTTCGATAGTAAAACCACTTTCGCTGTTAAACAAGGTTGAGAATTTACCTTTGCCTTGTTGTTGTAAGGAATCTAATTTGCTATCTGCATCAATAGCTTGGCGATATAATACTTTTAGATTGTTGTTTAGTTCTGAAATAACCGAATTCATAGTATAAAATAACTAAAGATTAAATATAAATTGCCGATATGATAGCACAGTTAACTGAGGTGAGTGACCATGCAGATTTCAAGTCCAGTTCAAAATGTAACAGCAAATGCAGATAGTTCAGAAGTAATTAGTGCCAAACTCGTCAAGAATCAGGTTATAGCCCAAGGGCAACAGGCGTTGGCTTTGATTGATTCAGCCGCAATGCCTGCGCAAACACAAAATAGAGCTAGTTCACCAACAACAACACTCGGTAATAATATCGATGTCTACGTTTAATGGCTGCATTGTTGTTTGTTAAATTGGGCGGTTATCGTTTGTTGTTAAACGATTCTATCGCCTAGGGC
The DNA here is from genome assembly GCF_044005875.1 of Pseudoalteromonas sp. XMcav1-K. Lineage (NCBI taxonomy): Bacteria > Pseudomonadati > Pseudomonadota > Gammaproteobacteria > Alteromonadales > Pseudoalteromonadaceae > Pseudoalteromonas > Pseudoalteromonas sp. XMcav1-K. The sequence continues at coordinate 29,768 of NZ_JBIPJE010000040.1, forward strand.
TATCGTTTAACGCTACCACTAATTGAAAAGCCACCTAAAAATCGTAAAGCCCTAAATCTAATGGCGTTTTACTTTTTTCTCCGCCAACTTCACGTACTAGTTTGGGTACTAAAAAGCCGGGCAACTCAGTCAATAATTCACGATGTAATGCAATTGCCTGGGCATCGGTAATTGCAAAGTGGTGGGCGCCTTGTACTTTGTCTAACACGTGCAAATAATACGGTAATACATCCGCTTCAAATAAACGTTCAGAAAGCGAAATTTGTGCTGCTACCGTGTCATTAATGCTTTTTAATAATACCGCTTGATTTAATAAGGTATATCCCGCGCGTTTTACAGCGATAAGCTGCTTTTTTAATGCGTCGTCAATTTCATTCGCATGGTTAATATGCGTTACTAAAATCAATTTGAGCCGAGTGTGAATGGGAATTGCTAAAAATGCTTCCGTAATACGTGCAGGGATCACCACCGGCAATCGTGAATGAATGCGCATGCGTGTGACATGGTTAATTGCTTCTAGCTTCTCAATAAACCACATTAGTGCTTCATCATTAGCCATCAGCGGATCGCCACCACTTAAAATCACTTCGTTTATTTCAGGATGCTTTGCTATGTAATCAAGAGCACTCAGTAAGCTTTGTTTATTTTGGTGATTATCTTGATAAGGGAAGTGTCTGCGAAAGCAATAGCGGCAGTTTACAGCGCAACCACCACGAAAAATAAGCAATACTCTCGATTTATATTTGTGCAGCAGGCCCGGAGTTTGGTTGTTTTGCTCTTCTAATGGATCGCTTGTGTAACCTGAGTGTGTTTCAAACTCATCCGCAAGTGGTAAAACTTGTTTAAGTAATGGATCGTTTAGATTGCCTTTTTCCATTCGTGATACAAATGGAAGTGGTACTCTCATAGCAAATAGCTTTCTCGCGGCAATGTCGTCTGATAAATTTTTTGAGTCAATTTCCAGTAACTTAAGCAGTATTTTGGGGTCGGAAATGGCATTTGCTAATTCTTTTTGCCAGTTAGTATGCAAATTTGCTTCAATTCTTTGTATCATTAGCCGATCAATTATGTAAAAAATTTTGCGATAGAGGAAACGATGGCGAATTATAGCACCAATGAGTTCAAGGGCGGCCTAAAATTTATGTTAGATGGCGAGCCGTGTTCAATTCTTGAAAACGAAGTTGTAAAACCGGGTAAAGGCCAAGCATTTAACCGTGTAAAGGTACGTAAACTTATCTCTGGTAAAGTGTTAGAAAAAACATTTAAATCAGGTGAAAGTGTAGAAGCTGCAGACGTTATGGATATCGAGCTAGATTATCTATACACAGATGGCGAGTTCTGGCATTTCATGAATAACGAAACGTTTGAACAGGTTGCTGCTGACGAAAAAGCAGTTGGCGATAGCGTTAAATGGTTAGTTGAAAACAACACATGTACCATTACTCTTTGGAACGGTAACCCAATCTCAATTACGCCACCAAACTTTGTTGAGTTAGAGATCACAGATACAGATCCTGGTCTTAAAGGTGATACTGCTGGTACCGGTGGTAAGCCTGCTACCTTAACAACAGGTGCGGTTGTACGTGTTCCTCTGTTTGTTCAAATTGGTGAAGTAATCAAAGTTGACACACGCTCTGGCGAATACGTTGGTCGTGCGCAAAAATAAATTTTGATTTTATTTCGAAGAAAATCCCAGCGCTAGCTGGGATTTTTGTTTACGCCATAATTAAGAGTAACCATCATGACAGTCCAATGGCAGCCAAGTGCATCAATCGAAAACTTAAACGCGCGGGCAAAAATCATTAAAGCAATTCGTGAATTTTTCTACCAAAGAAATGTAATGGAGGTAGAAACGCCAAGTTTATCGCAGGCAAGCGTTACCGATATTCACTTAGCAAGTTTTAGTACTCAGTTCGTCGGCCCTGGGTTTGCTAAAGGCCTACCACTCTATCTGCAAACATCGCCGGAATTTGCTATGAAGCGATTGCTTGCCGCTGGCTCTGGCGCGATTTTTCAGTTGGCAAAAGCGTTTCGTAACGAAGAAGCAGGCCGTCATCATAATCCAGAATTTACAATGTTGGAGTGGTATCGACCTCACTTTAACGCAGCGCAATTAATGGATGAAATTAATGACTTAATGATGAGTTTATTAGGGTGTGGATCAGCAGAGCGTATCACTTATCAAGACGCTTTTTTAACGCATTTAAACTGTGATCCACTCACCGCATCTATCGAAGAGCTTTCTGCGCTTGCCGCTGAGCAAGGGTTTGAGCATATTGCCGCACAAGAAAACGATAAAGACACTTTGTTACAGCTATTATTTTGCATGTGTATTGAACCCAAAATAGGTCAGCAAGCCCCTTGTTTTGTTTATCATTTCCCTGCATCACAAGCGGCACTCGCTAAACTAAATGGCGCAGATCCTCGCGTTGCTGAGCGTTTTGAACTGTACTTTAAAGGTATGGAGTTAGCTAATGGCTTCGATGAGCTTACTGAGGGCTCTGAGCAGCGACAGCGCTTTGTTGATGATAATCAAAAGCGAGCATCGCAAGGTTTACCAGAGGTTGCAATTGATGAGCGATTTTTAGCGGCGCTTGATTATGGTTTGCCACAGTGCTCAGGTGTAGCGTTAGGAGTGGATAGGCTAATTATGTTGGCACTTGGCGCCGAGCGTATATCAGAGGTATTAGCTTTTGATGTTGAGAGGGCTTAACCCTCTCTTATCAGTGCTAGTTTTGAAAGTATCAAAACTAGCACTGGTATGGTAATCCGTCGCTTAGGCTAAATAAACTGTTCGAGATCTTTTTTGGTATCGGATGTTTGACACTGCAGTTCTCTACTATTTTCATTGGCGTTAGTAATTTTATCTTTCGCCATATGGCCGAGCTCGACAATTTGTTGTACCGAGGAATGCGTTTGTTGTTGTGTATGTTCCAGCTGATGCACGGCCGCAACAATTTCTTGTAACTGAGATTGGTTACTTTCTAGCTCTTTAGTCATTTGGCTAAACACATCATTAGTATTTGCTATCGAATTTTCAGCACTACTCGATTGCTCAATCAATTGCTCAGTTTCGCGGTTTGTTTCACCAACAAGCGTATTCATTTGATTAATAAAATCATTAATTTGGCGAGTTGCATCGTTAACTTTTACTGACAGTGAACGCACTTCATCTGCTACCACTGCAAAGCCACGACCGGCTTCACCTGCGCGTGCAGCCTCAATTGCGGCATTAAGCGCCAGTAGGTTGGTTTGGTCTGAAAACTCTTCTACCATAGTGAGGATTTTTCGAATGTTGTCTGAGTTTTCTTTTAAACCACCCACGGTTGTTGCGAAGCTACCTAGTAATTCGGTCATGCGCTGAATTTTAGTTACTAGATTACCAATTTCATTAGCGGAGGTATGAACTTTACTCAGGTTTTCAACATTCGCATCAAAAGTCATTTGGGTATTTTGTGAAATTTGATTTAGGCTTTGGCTAACTTCTTCACTGGCGGTAAAAATTGTATTACTAAGTGCTAGCTGCTCTTCACCAATACGGTTGGTTTCAGTCATCGATTTAGTTACGTTTTGATTGGTCATTTCAGCAAGTTCAGCTTTTTCATACACCTGTTTTAATAATGCTTCTAAACGCGAAACAAAGGTATTGTACTGTTCGCTGAGTTCACGAAATTCATCAAAGGTAAACTGGGGTAAATGGGTTGCTAAATCAGCGCCTTTCTCATTGATATCTGTCAGTGTTTTCTTTAGTGCATTGATCGGGCGTACAATTAAAAAGTGCATGTAAAAGCAGGTAAAGAAGAAACTGCCAACACTGATTAACGCGATAAACCAATAGCTCATATCAATCTGGCCATTATCAGTCAGCTCTTGGTACAGCCAAATTAACGTAATAACTTGAAAGGCAAACAGAAAGCTCAAATTGCCAAAAATTTTGCGTGTTAGTGTAAAGAAAAAGGTTTTTTCAATTTTTTCGTATAATTGCATATATAAAGAACTCATTTTGCATGCCTTAAATGACCTTTACCCTTTAAAAAAGCTCAACATCATCATCGTGCTGTTGTTGTTCTAATTGATGATGTAATTCAAGCGCTTGCTGTTTGGTTTTACCATCCATAATTGCTTGAAAAATTTGATGTTCAGATTCCATTGAATAACTATTTTTTAAATGGGTGCGCAATCCTTGCCATTTATCTTCATCGGCTAAGTTATCATTATCTTGAATCAAATGGCTCAATTGATCCATCGTTTGCTGAATATGTGACAATTGTTGTGTCAGTCTATCGTAAAACTGAAATGCCATAACCCCATTGTTTACACTGTGCTGTATTTGTTGGTGTAATTCATCTAATTTCGACGAAGTGCTTTTTTCATTTTCAAGTTTGCTGCAAATGTTCGCAAGGTTTTGAAAAACTTGGCTTAACTCTAATATATCTCGATCGCTTTGATTCAGGCTTAGCGATAATTGCGTATTGCATAAAAGGAGTAGGCGAGATGCTTCACTGCGAAAGCAAAATAAATCTTGCTGTTGTTGGTCCATTAAATGCCCCTAGGTAACTAAGCTATATGCTTATAGTTAGGATTATTTTTGCAACAGAAAGCTTTGTGCTTTAGAGGGGTAATTAGTAAAAATGCCATCTACACCAAGCGCAAGCATATCGTCAATGTCTTCCTGTTTATCTACAGTATAGGCAAAAACCTTTAAGTTTCTTGTTTTTGCATCGGCAACGTACTCGCAGTTGATAAAATTTTTATCCACATGCACGCTGTAGGCATTTAATCGTTCAGCAAATTCACAATACCCCAGCGGAATAGAGCCGGTTAATGCACCTATTTTTACCCAAGGCAATTGTTGTTTAAGCCATTTTAGCTGGTGATGGTCAAAAGAGGAGATTAAAAGATTTTCACGTGTTAGCAGCCCTGATTGAACTTGTTGTTCGATTAGTTTGACTAGCTTATCCAGCGCGAAGGTGTGTTTGAGCTCTAGGTTTAATAACGTTTGATTATTAACCCATTGAAATACTTCTTCAATGCTTGGTACGGTTTGTCCGTTACCGGCATCATATTGTTGCACTTCGGCAAGTGTAAGTTTGTTAACTTTTCCTCGCCCATTGGTTGTTCTGTCAAGCCAAGTATCGTGAATAACGGCAAAACCATCGAGTGTACTTTGTAAGTCAATTTCAATGCCATCAACACCCAATTCCAACGCCGCTAATATCGCTGAGCGTGTGTTTTCAGGATACAAACCACTGGCGCCTCGGTGGGCAAAAACTTTCATGTACTAACCCTTTTTGCTCTTAGTCAAAAGTTTATCTCGCACTCAACTTACCACAGCTTAACGGTTAAATTGCACAATTACTTTGAAATCAATCAAGATTTCCTACATTTGTTAAAAGCTAAATCGTAATTCACCTTATAAGCTAATCATGCTAGCTAGGCTGTTTGCCCATAGCGTGCCCGCTTACCTGTACTAAGCAATAGCTATAATTCAGCTTTGCAGGGCATTTATTGATTTTTGCTCACAGGCTTAACAGAACTAGTATTTTATTATTTTGCTGCCTTAGCTTGTTTGTTTACTAAGTAAGTTTCAAAAAATGCGCCACTAATCACCAGCGAGCCACCTATTAATGTCGTCAGTGTAATCTTTTCGTGCAACAGTAAAAAGGCAAAAAAACTAGCATATAAAGGCTGCAAGCATGAAATTAAGCCTGCGGTTTTAGCACTTAAATGAGCAAGGCTTGCGGCAAATAAAGCATGAGGGGTTGCGGTAAACACTACACCAACAAGTAAAAGTAAATAGAGGTCGTGTTGCGAAACTTGGCTAAGAGGTACTTCAACAAATGCGCATAACATTATGCTTGCAACAAGGGTTTGATAAAGCATCGTTTGCGGCCCCGAGTAACCCATAAAAAAGCGCTTGTGCAGAATATTGCGCAGGGCAAATAAAAAGCCCGAGAACATGCCTGTTACTATGCCAAGGGTAACTTGATTACCAAGGTTTGCTTCCGGTACAAGCAAGTAAATCCCAAGTAACACCATCATGGCAATAAACACATCTTGCATATGAGGTAGGCGCTTTGAAAACAGTGGCTCCATAAAGACGGTCATCACAGGGTAGGTAAAAAATGCGATGATGCCTATGGTGATGCCAGCCATTTGCATACCAGCAAAATAAGTCACCCAATGTAGGCCTACAACCACGCCAAGGATCAAGGCTACACCGTAATCTTTGGTTTGTTTTAATAAAATAGCTTGGCGTGTAAAAAACAAAAAAGCACACAAAGCAATTGCTGCGACGGCAGTACGGTAAACGGTTATATCTAGCGCATTAAGACCAATTAATTTGGCAAACAGTGCAGTGCCACCAAATAATAAAACGGCAGAGTGTAAAAAGGTTAAGCTTTGCTTCTCAGGGGACATAATAAGCAGAAAAAAGAATAATTTGCTGCATTATATCAAGATAAATTTAGCGAGAGATTTTTATTTGAAATACTTGGTATTGAATTTAAAAATAAGAGAGGTTGGAAAGTGGTGGAGCTAAGCAGGATCGAACTGCTGACCTCCTGCGTGCAAGGCAGGCGCTCTCCCAGCTGAGCTATAGCCCCACATTCCAAAAAAGGACATTCAAACCATGTTGCGTTTGAACGGGCAGAACTTTAATTTTTTTTCTGTCACTGGTCAAGTATTTTTTGTAGCATAAAAGATAATTTTCGCTTGTTTGCACATTAATTGTGCGAGAGAGACCAATGGATATTAAAAACTATAACAATCATGCATGGAATAAACAGGTTGAAGCAAATAATGAGTGGACTCAACCTGTCACGACTGAACAAGTAGACGCGGCACGAAAAGGTGAGTGGTCAGTTGTTTTAACACCACATAAAAGTGTGCCTCATAACTGGTTTGGCGATCTTAAAGGCAAAAAAGTGCTTTGTCTTGCTTCAGGTGGTGGTCAGCAAGGGCCTATTTTAGCGGCTGCGGGTGCTGATGTAACCGTATTTGACTTATCTGAAAATCAACTTGCGCAAGATGCGCAGGTTGCCAAGCGCGATGGCCTAACGTTAACAACCGTTAAAGGTGATATGACAGACTTGAGCTGTTTTGAAAATGAAAGCTTTGATTTAATTTTCCACCCTTGTTCTAATAATTTTGTGCCTGATATATCTGGCCTTTGGGCAGAAGCTGCTCGTGTATTAAAAGTAAACGGGCGTTTACTAAGTGGCTTTATCAATCCCGCAGCGTATATATTTGATTGGTTTGAGGCTGAAAAAGGCATTACTAAAGTAAGGCACAAGTTACCCTTTAGTGACATTAATAACTTAACCCAAGCAGAACTGGCATTGCTAAAAGAGCAAGATGAGCCACTGGTGTTTAGTCATTCATTTGAAGAGCAAATTAAAGGTCAGCTAGATAACGGTTTAGTGTTGGTAGATATGTTTGAAGATGATTGGCATTCAATGGCGTTTTCTGAATATTTTCCGCCAACCATGGCGTGTTTAACAATTAAGTTGCCACAAGCAGTATGGAATCCTTAATGAAACAAATAATTATAACGGTGCTGAGCGCTACTGCGTTAATTGGCTGTGCGAAGTCGGCACCAGAGCCTGAAGATTTTGAGATAGTTAATCAACAGCTAAGAACGATAACAGGCAATGATGGCGCTAAGTTATTTTCATATTTAGTCACGGTAAAGGCGGGTTCACAAAAGCTCATAAATAAAAAGCGTCAACTGACAAAGTCAGAGATTAAAAAATTACTAAAGCAAGAGAACTTTGTCGACTCATCATCACTTAAACTCGATCTTGAAGATAAAGCAGCACTGCAACTTGACGCTGAATTAAAAAAGAAAAACTACTGCCAAGATAGTTATCAAATAGAAGAAGTTAAATGGCGCGACTACAGCGTAAGATTAAGCGGGCGCTGCGATGACTGATATTGCGTTTCTTGAAAAGGTATTCAGCGAGCTGGCAATTGACTGTGAAAAAATATCACATCCGCCGCTACATACTGCAGTAGAGGCAGATCGTCTGTTGTTGGAACGCCCCGGAACGCGCTTAAAAAATTTATTTTTACGCGATAACTACGGTAAACGACATTTTTTGCTCATTACGTCACCTAATAAACAGGTCGATTTAAAAGCCTTATCAAAATCACAAGGATTGTCACGTTTGGGCTTTGCCTCAAATGAACGCTTGGCGAAATATTTAGCGGTAAATCCGGGGTGTGTTTCCATGTTGGCGCTTTTAAATGATGCGGAAAATGCGGTGCAACTATGGGTGGACGATGCGATATGGCAATCTGATTTGTTTCACTGCCATCCATTTGATAATACCCAAACTTGGTTAATGCAGAAAAACGACTTACTTAAAGTATTTGAATATTCCAATCACAGTGTTGAGTTAGTGAGTTTGTAAGCGTTTAAATTTAGCTACCAGTAAGCCTGAAGCCACACACATCAGTAGCAAGGTCATTAAAAACGCACTTTTGCCAGCGTGCTGATAAATAAGCCCTGGCAAAAATGACCCCAGCGTACCGCCACAATAATAAAAAGATACATACAGCCCATTAGTTAGCGAGCTGGGCGCATAGCTGATTTGGTTAAGTAATGCGGAGGCGCTGGCATGAATAATAAACATCGCCCCACAAAACACCGTAAAACCGATAAAAAAGAGCGGAAACGTGGTTGAAAATAAGCTTGTAATACTGAGCGCATATACCACAAAGCTAATCACTAGTAAGTTAACTTTACCTTGTGTGAGGTTTTGCAAACGGGTGCTTAATAATGAGAAACAAGCACCTAATAGATAGCCTGAATACACCAAACCAATATCTTTTGAGCTGGTAAACTGATAATCGTTTTGCAAAATAAAAGGTAAGTAATTTAATAGCGCAGTAAAGCAGAAAAACATGCCAAATACGGCGCAATAAAGGTACAAAGTGCTGCCTTTAGTTACCTTGTGTAGATTCTCTTTAAGTGATGCCGGTACGTTTCTTTGGCCGACATAATCACGCACTTTTTTATTGGCAAGACTAAGTGATAACAGCACTAATATAATTGCGAGCAAATAAAAATAAACCTGCCAATGGGTGTATTCGCTTATTGAAGCGCTGACAACGCGTCCTAAAAATCCACCTGCAATTGTGCTTAAAATATAACTTGTGACTGCTTTACTCAAAAAGCTGTAGCGATAATGTTCGCCAATATACGAGGTCATTGCGGTGAGCGCTGCCGGCAGTAGTAAACCTTGAAGAAATCGAATAATAAGTAATTGCTGAAACGTTTGCGATAAAGGTAATAACGCACAGCTAATACCCAATAAAAACAATGCTATTTTTAATAATGAGAGAGAGTTTATACGAAGTAGTAGGTAGCCATAAACTAATGGTGCAACCGCCAATGGCAGCATAGTTACTGTCATTAGCAAGCCCGCCTGCGCAGACGTTAAATGGTATGACTTTGCCAGTAAAGGCAAAATTGGCTGTGGTCCATATAATACAAAAAACGTAAAGACCGAGCACAAAAGTAAATGTATAAACTTCATGGTGAGAGAGGGTTGTTTATAACGGCCAAATTGTACCGTATTTTTAATTGCTTAACCTTAGTTTAAGCTAACTTTTCCTTGATTTAAGTTATGCTGGCTTCACATCTGGTGAATGGCTGTTATAAAATAACGCTAATACTTTTATAAGAGAATTAATCATGGGTTCATTACAAGATCAGTTGCTAAAAGCAGGCCTTACTACTGAGCATAATATGAAGGTTGCTAAATCAGAAAAGCGTAAACAAAACAAAAAGAAGAAGAAAAAAGGCGCAACCAGTAACCCAACCGATTTGCAAAAGCATATTGAGCAAACTAAAGCTGAGCAAGCTAAAAAAGCAGCTGAAGTAAATGCGCAGAAGCAGGCCGAACTAAAAGAAAAAGAGCAGGTAGCTCGCGTTAAACAAATTCTAGAGCATCATAACCAAGATGAGATTAGTGGTGATGTTACCTTTAACTTTACCTTTGAAAGCAAAATCAAAGAACTTGAAGTTAATGAGATTACTCACAAACAACTGGTAAAAGGTTTGTTGGCTATTTGCTATTTAGAGGGCAAGTTCTATGTACTACCTGATGAACCTGCACGCAAAATTGCTGAGGTAGACGAAAAGTATATTGTACTGCATGCCGAGCCGGAAAAAGATCAAAAGGATGAAGATGATCCTTACGCAGACTTTGAAATACCAGATGACATCATGTGGTAATCCACTGTGTAAAAAATGCCTCATTTTATTGAGGCATTTTTATTTGTGGTTAAGTAAATAAATTTGATCAAACGCAAGGTAACGTTCGCTTAGCGACTCAATCTTGCATGCTTGTTTGTTTTTTATACTGTTTTATCTTTACAAAACAGTATGAAAGTGGTCTACAATAGGTTAGTGCGAGTTTAACTTGTTGATTCAACAGTATATTGCAATTGAGAATTATTTACCGTCGAGATGGAATTATAATATGAATAAACTTTCAAAAACGCTCAGTGTAGCGGCTTTAACACTTGTGGGCATGGCGTCAGGCAATGCAATCGCAGCGGATGGTGCAGCACTTTATACAGCTAAAATGTGCCAAACGTGTCATGGGGCTGAAGGTAAAGCTCCAATTATGCCACTTTATCCTAAACTTGCAGGTCAAAACAAAGAGTACGCTCTTGCTCAAATGAAAGACATTAAATCAGGCAAGCGCAACAATGGCATGGCTTCTGCGATGAAAGCAATGGTTGCTAATGTGACTGATGAAGAGCTAGAAGCAATTGCTGATTATTTATCTAAAGTAAAATAATTACTTTATTGATGCAAAAAGCCGCAGATGCGGCTTTTTTTGTTTATAATGCGCGGCCAAAATAGCGAAGCGGGTAATAAAAATGGTTCAGGTTGATGTATTGGTTATAGGTGCGGGTGCCGCTGGTTTAATGTGTGCCGCACAAGCAGGTTATCGTGGACGCTCTGTAACCGTGATTGATATGGGTAAAAAACCGGGCCGTAAAATCCTGATTAGTGGCGGCGGCCGTTGTAATTTTACCAACGAAAATGCCTCGCCAGAAAATTATCTTTGTACAAATCCCCACTTTGTTAAATCGTGTTTAAGCCGTTATACCCAACATGACTTTATTGAACTCGTTGATCGCCATGGTCTTGCCTACCACCACAAAACACTCGGTCAGCTATTTTGCGATAACTCAGCGCAAGATATTGTCGATATTTTATTAACCGAATGCGAATGGGCAGGGGTGACAATCCAACTTCGCCAAGAAGTACTGAGCGTGGAAAAAACCGAAAGTGGTTTTACCGTAATAACCAGTGAAACAAGCTATAGCTGTGAGTCGCTGGTGGTGGCTTCTGGTGGTTTAACCATGCCAAAACTAGGCGCTACACCAATCGGTTATAAAATTGCAGAGCAGTTTGACTTAGATGTATTGCCAACAATGGCTGCTTTAGTGCCATTTACGCTGCATCAACACGATAAGGCGCGTTTTGAAGCTTTATCGGGCATTAGTGTACCGAGTATTGTAACTGCTGAAGATGGCACACAGTTTAAAGAAAATATGTTGTTTACCCACCGCGGCTTATCGGGGCCAGCAATACTGCAAATTTCATCATTTTGGCGTGCGGGTCAGACAGTATCAATTAACCTGTTACCAGAGCTAGAGCTTGCGGGGGAAATTCATACACAACGTCAATCTAATGGTCAAAAATCGCTTAAAAATGTGCTTGGAAGTGTATTGCCAAAGCGTTTTATTGAAATTTTAGTAACTGGTGGTGATATTCCAGATAAAGCGATTAATCAGTTATCTCACACTGAAATTGAACAATTATCTAATTTTATTCATAACTGGAAAATAAAACCTAATGGAACAGAGGGTTATAGAACCGCTGAAGTGACTTTAGGTGGTGTAAATAGCGCTGAATTAAGCTCTAAAACATTTGAAGCGAATAAAGTTAAAGGGCTTTACTTTATTGGTGAAGTGACCGAAGTCACCGGCTGGCTCGGGGGCTATAATTTCCAGTATGCATGGAGTTCAGGTTGGGCGTGCGGCCAAGCCTGTTAAATAAATTAAGTTCAGTTTCAACCCTCCATTCTATATCGAGCAAACTTGATGTAAGCCACGTTTGCTCATTAAAAACATGCCTTTCACAATTTAAATAGTTTATTTTTCACGCTTTTTTGTTAGCTTAAAGACTCGCCTTTATTTTTGATAGGGAGTTCAGGCAGATGAAAGCGTGGCTTAGTATTTTCGTGTTTATTTTATTAGCTGGGTGCAGTGATGAGCAGAGTGTTGCTCTTGGCACGTTAGAGCGAGATCGCATAACCCATTCGGCAACAGTCAATGAGGTATTAATTGCGTTGCCAGTAGCGCGTGGCAGTATGGTTAAACAAGGGGATGTGCTAGCGCAATTAGATAATACTAAGCAATTAGCCCGTGTTGCCAAAGTGAAAGCCGATTTAGAGTCTGCGAATGCACATTTTATTAAACTTAAAAACGGTGCCCGCGAAGAAGAGGTGGCAAGAGCGCAAGCCACGCTTGCTGCTAATAAGGCTAACTTAGTAGAGGCGCAGCAGAACTACCACCGTGCCGTAGAAATTGTGGCAAAAGACCTCGCACCTAAAATCAGCCTAGACAGTGCAAAAGCCAATTTAGACGCAGCAACCGCCAATGTTGAAGCGGCAAAGCAGCAACTAACCGAACTTACTAACGGCACGCGAGTGGAAGATTTACAAGTCGCCGCAGCAAATGTTAAAGCCCAGCAAGCGTTACTTAGTGCAGAAGAAAAATTACTAAGTGAACTTAATATCACCGCAACCCGTGATGGCCTTTTGGATAACTTACCTTGGAATTTAGGAGAGCGTGTTACCTTAGGTAGCCCTGTTGCGATTGTGCTTGCGGGCGAAGCGCCTTTCGCGCGCATTTATTTGCCACAACAAGCGCGGGCAAAATTAAAAGTGGGCGACAGCCTAACAGTGACTATTGCCGAGCAATCAGAGCAAATGAATGGCACTGTACGTTGGCTTTCCCATGAAGCCGCTTTTACTCCGTACTATGGTTTAAATCAGTATGACCGTACCCGTTTAATGTATCTTGCTGAAGTCCAATTACCAGCAAAATACCAAGATTTACCCTCTGGTTTGCCAGTTGAGGCAAGGCTACCATGAGTGACGCGGTTATAAATGCTAATGGATTAACCAAGCAGTTTGGTGAAGTAATCGCTGTTAATCAGCTTGATTTAACCATAAATAAAGGTGAAGTTTACGGCTTTTTAGGGCCAAATGGTTGCGGCAAAACCACGGCCATTCGTATGCTAACCGGGCTTTTAATGCCCACAAGTGGCGATGTTTCGGTACTTGGTTTATCACTACCAAAACAAGCTAACTTACTACGTTATAAAATTGGATATATGACGCAAAAATTCTCACTTTATGATGATTTAACCGTAGCGGAAAATCTTGCGTTTTTAGCGGATGCTTACAGTTTAAAAGGAAAATATAAACGTAGTCGTATTGATGAGTTGTTAGCAATTTATGACTTAGCAGCAAGAGCAAATCAACTTGCCGGTAGCATGAGTGGCGGGCAAAAGCAGCGCTTAGCCCTAGCTGGCGCCACAATTCATAAACCTGAGTTACTTTTTTTAGATGAACCAACCTCAGCAGTAGACCCTGAAAACCGCCGTGATTTTTGGGAGAAGCTATTTGATTTAAGTGAGTTGGGCACGAGCATTTTGGTTTCAACCCATTACATGGACGAAGCCGAACGCTGCCATAAATTGGCAATTTTAGAAAAAGGCATTAAACGCGCCGATGATTCGCCCGAACAGTTAATGGCTAATCTAAATTGCCAAGTTGTTGAAGTAGAGGTGAACAATTCGCGCAGTACTAAACGCAGCTTAGAATCACTTACGCACATTCATTCTGCGACTCAGCTTGGCGCAAGACTTAGGGTACTTGTTGATAATTCAGTTAATGATGCTGAAACATGGCTTTTACAATTTGACGATGTAGTAGCCGCTAAAGCGGTGCGCCCGAACCTTGAAGATGTGTTTGTTAGCGTAACGGGGGAGCGCAATCGGGAGCAAACGATATGAATCTATCTCGTATTTTTTCGATTGTTAAAAAAGAGCTGCTTCAGCTAAAGCGCGACAAAACCACCTTTGCTATGGTGGTGATGATCCCCTTAGTGCAGTTGTTATTATTTGGTTTTGCGATTAATACGCAAATTCGTGATATTCCCGTTGCGGTGGTAGATCTAAGTAATTCGGCGCTTGGCCGCGTACTCACACAAACGGTTGAAGCCAGTCAAACGGTTAAAGTGGTTGCTAAATATCCCAGTGTTATTTTGGCGGAAAAGGCTATGGCGCAAGCGAAAGTAAGAGCCGTTTTGGTTATTCCGCGCGACGTTGCTGAGCGTCTTTCTCGCCATCAAGCACTTGGCAGCGCAACGCCAAATTCAAGTAATTACCAGCTGGTTAGGCCGATTGGACAATGGCTGGTGGATGGTTCAGACACTATGATCACAGGCGCAATTAAAGGGCTTGCCAATATGCCGCTCGGTGAACTTATGAAGCAGCCTGTTAATCGTCAAGTCACCACCTTTGCGGTAACGCCATATTATAATCCTGCCCAGCGCAGTGTAGTGAATATTGTGCCAGGGTTAGTTGGCGTAATTTTGACTATGACCATGGTGATGTTTACCTCAGCGGCAATTGTGCGCGAGCGAGAGCGGGGCAATTTAGAAATGCTGATTAACACGCCAATCAGCTCATTTGAGTTAATGCTTGCGAAGATTATTCCGTTTATTTTTATTGGCGCACTGCAAGTAACCATTATTTTATCGCTGGGTTATTTAGTATTTGATGTAAAAGTTGTGGGGTCGCTATTACAGCTTGCGCTGATGACCTTGTTGTTTATCTCAGCTAGCTTGGTATTAGGATTAATCATTTCAACCATTGCAAAATCCCAACTGCAAGCCATGCAATTAACGGTGTTTGTGTTGTTACCGTCTATTTTACTCTCAGGCTTTATGTTCCCGTATGAAGGCATGCCGGAAGTCGCGCAGTATATTGCCGAAGGCTTACCTGCAACCCATTACATTAGAGCCATGCGGGCGATTGTACTGCGCGATGTGGAAGTGAGTGATATGACCTATGATGCCCTTTGGTTAATGGGTTTTACGTTAGTTGGTTTGATCATTGCGTCATTGCGGTTTAAAAAGCGGTTAGACTAAAAACGGTTTTTTACTTTAATCACCCATTGTACTGTATCTATTTCGTCATCTTTATCGAGCGGGAAGGCAAGGTCGATATGAATGACGGTTTTTGCAGTTGCACGGCTTGGCGCAAGGCGTAAGCCAATGCCTGCGTCTTTTAAAAATTGGCCATTTTCGCCGTTGTTTTTATCGGGGAACCAAGCGCGGCCTACATCAAAAAACACAGCCCCACCCACTTTAAACAGTTGCAGTAAGTGATACTCCCAGTAATAACGCTTTTCAAGATTGAGCAACACAGAGCGGTCGCCCATTTGGTAATGAAGTGGGTAACCTCTAAGGCCTGTATCACCGCCTAGAGTCAGTTGTTGATCGGCTGTTAAGTTGCCACCATAGCGCAGTGAAAGATTAGCAAACCATGCGCGATAGCTGCTGCTATTGTAGAGAAAATTAGTATCTAAGTAAGCGTGTAAGTTTTCGCTTTTTTGTTGCTCTGTGTTCCAATAACCATGTACCCCCGTGTACAAGCGCCACAGCATACTATCATTTAAATGAAACGCTTTTGCGGCGCTGGCTTCAAGCACAACACGGCTATCGTCATCAGCAAGGCTTTCGTCTGAATAGCCAAGTCGGGCAAATACATTCCAACCTAAGTTTAAATCTTCGGTGCGGCCAATTGAGTCGAAGTTACTCAAGGTAATGTATCTATCTTCAATTAGCTGATAGCCAAGCCAAGGGTAATTAAGTGAGCGATCTTTGGCTAACGGTAAAGTGGTTTCAGCGATTTGTTCAAACTTAAAATCTTCTTGTTGCCAGCCTACAAGCCAACGGTTAGTCCAGCTGCCCAGCTTACTGCCTTGGCCATAGAATACTTGGTTAATTTGATTCTCTTGTTTGAATTCCGATACCACATCACCGCGATAATAAAGTGGCAACTCTTTTGTATCATCTAAGGTAACAGCACCATAACTTTGCTGTGATGCGAGTGAATAAAAGGGGAGTTTAAAGTCTAAATAGACGCGTTCACCATCGTCATTATCACTAAATTCAAAACGGCTACGATAACGGCTGCCCCATATATTTGGGTCATCATAGATAAAAGTATAACCAGTGCGGTCGGCATCGCTGCGCCAGGAAAGCGAAACGCGTTTACCTAAACCAAGCAAGTTTGTATCGCGAAAACCAAGTTGCGTTTTATCCTCGCCGCCGCTGCGGCTATAGCTTATTTCTGGAGTGAGTGTCCACAACTCTTTGGTGGTGATAGTAACCACAATATTGTCGTCACAATCACGTTCAGCTTCAATTTTAGCATCGTATAAATAGCGTGCATCACGCAAAATACGCTCTGATTCGCGTAGCAGTTGTTGGTCGTATTTATCACCTTGTTGAAACAGCAATTGCTGCAAAATAACGTGTTCTTTGGTGACGATATTAAGTGTATTTAAACCACGAAATAAAAAGTTATCTTCTTTAGGGTTGTTAGTATCAAAAATATTATGTCGAACGAGTCGAATATCACTAATAATCGCATTGGGGGCATCGGGAAGTTTGGAGTTATCAATGCTTTCAATATCAAAGTTACTTTTACGATCTTTTGGCTGATCAGCAAGCCATTGGCATTGGCTTAACGAAAAAATGTCCGTCTTGGAAGTGGCGTCTGCTTGCGCTGCGCAATAGCCATAAAATGGCACGAAAACAAGGCAAAAAAGTGCGCTAAAACGGCTAAATTTTAATACTGACATAACGCTCCTTTTTACTTGGATTTATTTTAATTCTATACCATTAATTTTAGTCTTGCAGAAATTAAAGCAAATAAAAAGCAGCCAATGGCTGCTTATAACTAATTAAAATATAATAATTTATTACTTAACTACTTGGCCTGAACGCATCACGAAAGTGACGTCCATTAACTGCTGTATATCCTGTAATGGCGAGGCTTTAGTGGCGATAATGTCGGCAAATTTACCGCTTTCGATAGTGCCTAGCTGATTTTCCAAACCAAGTAACTTTGCGCTGTTTATGGTGGCCGATTTGAGCACTTGTTTTGCTGGCATTCCGGCCTCAACCATCAGTACAGCTTCACGCGCGTTGGTACCGTGTTTTGATACCCCACTGTCGGTGCCGTAAGCAATGTTCACACCGGCTTTATAGGCATTAAAGAAATTACCTTTCATATCGTTGCCAACACGGATCGCTTTGGCTTTTATCGCATCACTCATAAAGTTTGAGTTATTAGCCATTTCAACAACGGTTTCACCAGCAAGCAAAGTAGGCACCAAATACGCGCCGGTTTTCTTGAACAGTTTATAGGCTTTTGTGCCTGCGTAAGAGCCGTGCTCGACACTGGCAACACCGGATTCAAGAGCGGCAATAATGCCATCTTCTTGGTGAGCGTGCGCAGCTACTTTTCTGCCCATGGTGCTTGCAGCCTTAACCACTTGATTAAGTTCATCGTCTTCCATTTGTTGGCCTGTACCGGTTGCACGGTCTGTTAACACGCCGCCTGTAGCGGCAACTTTAATCCAATCGGCACCATATTTTATGGCGTGACGCGTCGCTCGGCGACAATCATAAGGGCCATCGCAGGTAGTTTTTTTAGCAAATTTGTCCAGCATTTCATGGTGCACGCCACTGCTATCAAGGTGACCACCAGTTATCGCAACGCCACCTGCAGCAATAATGCGCGGCCCTTCAAGCCAGCCTTTGTTTATGGCATCACGCAGGGCATACATATATTGTGGATCGGACCCAAGATCGCGCACTGTAGTAAAACCGGCTTCTAAGGTTTTTTTGGCGTAATGGGCACTGCGCATACCGATTAGTTCGGGTGATACTTTGGCAATTTCTGCGTCGTTGTCTGGCCCTAATTCAAACTGCAAATGCACGTGCATATCCATTAAGCCTGGCATTACAAAGCTGTCAGATAAGTCGATCAGTGTTTGCTCATTACTGGCTTGTTGAAAACCGGCCTGAATACTGACGATTTTGTCGTCTTCAATAATAATAGTTTGCTTTGAAAGTGGCGTTTTATCGGCGTGAACCATTAGTTCGCCTGCGTGAATGAGGGTTTGTGCTGCAAAGCAGTTTGGAACAGCGAATAGGGCGAGCGTGAGTAACGATTTTTTAAACATGGCTATTGTTCTTATTGTTTTGTTTTACCTCACGCTAGCATGGTGAAAAGTAATGTCAAAACTAAAGCGATGAATAGAGCTCGGGTAATAATTCAAGATCTTGCTGACTGTCGCTATTAATCCAAATGCTTTGACTATAGTGTTCAAAGTTTAAATTAAACGAGGTGTTTTTAAATTTGAAGCGCATTAAGTGACGGTCGGCACCTTGTTCAAACTCTAACGATGAAATTGCATCATTGTGAAGATAAATACTTGCCCACAGCTCAAATTCTTCATCATCTGGCAGTTCAACAGGGGTAATTAAAATATGGTCTGAGAAAAGGACTTTGCTAGTCATTATATGCTCCAATAATTAGCTGGTTAAATGCATACGAATGGCATTCATAAAGTAGGCGCCATATTTATTGAGTTTGGTAAATCCAACACCTGATACTTTCAGGAATTCGGCATCGCTGGTTGGCATCTTTTGCGCCATTTCAGCAAGCGTAGCATCACTGAATACCACATAAGGTGGTACATCTTCCGCGTCAGCCAGCTCTTTACGTAAGCCGCGAAGTTTGGCGAATAGCTTTTTATCGTAGTTAAAGCGTGCAAGTTTGTCTTTGTAAACGTGTTTCACTTCAAGTCGCGGTTCGGCTAGTTGCAGGGCAAAATCACCTTTTAATACTGGGCGAGCTGCTTCGGTTAAGCGTAAGCTAGATGATTGCGTGATATCTTGGTGCAATAATCCGTGGTGAATAAGCTGACGCAAAATACTCAGCCAATATTCAACCGATTTGTCTTTGCCAAGGCCAAACGTTGAAAGTTGGTCGTGTTGGTTTTCGCGAATACGAATGGTATTGGCGCCGCGTAATACTTCAATCACATAACCCATACCAAACTTTTGCTCGACGCGATAAACACAACTTAATGCTTTTTGAGCCAGTTCAGTTCCATCAAATTGTTTTGGCGGATTTAAACAAATATCACAGTTTCCGCAAGGCTTACCTTGATACTCAGAAAAATAATTAAGCAGTATTTGGCGGCGACAGGTTTGTGCTTCAGCAAAGCTGGCCATGGCATTAAAGCGCTGCTCTTCTACCTTACGACGTTGCTCATCGGGAATATCATCAAAAAAGCGTTTTACGCGTGGTACATCGGCAGGGTCAAAATACATAATGGCTTCGGCTGAGAGGCCATCACGGCCTGCGCGACCGGTTTCTTGATAGTACGACTCGATGTTTTTAGGAATATCGTAATGAATAACAAAACGCACATTCGGTTTATTAATTCCCATGCCAAAGGCAACAGTCGCCACGACTATATGAATATCGTCCCGCGCAAAGGCGTTTTGCACAAATGAGCGCTGTTCATTTTCAAGCCCAGCATGATAAGACGCAGCGTTATAGCCTGCATCAACGAGCTTTTCAGCTATGTCGTCAACGCGCTTTCGGCTTGAGCAATAAATAATACCGCTTTGCCCTTTTTGCTCTTTTAAAAAGCGCATCAACTGACTAAGCGGTTTGAATTTTTCTTCAATGGTGTAACGGATATTGGGGCGGTCAAAACTGCCCGTATAAATATGGGCATTAGTAAGACCCAGTTGCATCACGATATCGTTACGCGTGGCAATATCTGCCGTTGCAGTGAGTGCCATAATAGGAATATGGCTAAAGCGTTGTTTAAGTTGCCCTAAGCGATAGTAGTGAGGTCTAAAATCATGGCCCCAGTGAGAAACGCAGTGCGCTTCATCTATGGCAAATAAACCAATATTTAAATGCTGTAAGCGGGTACTAAAATCGTCAGTAAGCAGTCGCTCAGGTGCTACATATAAAATTTTAATTTGGCCTTGGTGCAGGCCTTGATAAATTAATTGCTGCTCTTCGCGCGATTGGCTGTTGTTAATGTATGCCGCTGCAACACCTTGTGCTTTTAGCTGTGCGACTTGATCTTGCATGAGGGAAATAAGCGGCGAGACCACAATGGTAATACCGGGTAACAGTAATGCAGGTACTTGATAACATAATGATTTACCACCACCGGTTGGCATCAAAACCAAACAATCTTGACCTGCAAGCACTGCGTCAATGACTTGCTCTTGCCCAGCACGAAATTGCTTATAGCCAAATACTGAACTTAATACGCTGTGAGGCGTTTGTTGCTGCATTACTGGTTGGGTCGCTTGTTGATTTTCCATTACATTAAGGTGTATTCGATTGGCATTATGTTATCTGCATTGACTTACAAAGCATGCGATTTAGCGAGCGCTAATTCTAAAGTCTTTTTATCGCGCTGTCTTTACTTAAATTGAGCAGATCCCTAAACTGGCGCTCCCTGAGTTGTTGAGTGATTGATATGCAAAGTCAAAAGCAAGGCGTTATTTTTGCCATCGCTGCATTTTTAATGTGGGGGCTCGCCCCAATTTATTTTAAGGCAATAGATCATGTTGCCGCGATGGAAATATTACTACATCGTGTGGTGTGGTCAGTTTTATTCTTATTAGTGATTCTTACGGTAGTTAAAAAATGGCGTTTGATTAAAAGTGCGTTGTTTAATGTTAAAACAGCAGGCTGGTTATTGCTGAGCGCTGCGTTACTTGGTTTTAACTGGGGGTTGTTTATTTGGTCGGTAAATAACAACCATATGTTGGATGCCAGCTTAGGTTACTACATCAATCCGTTGTTAAATGTGTTGCTGGGTGTGCTGTTTTTATCAGAACATTTACGCAAAATACAACTAGTTGCGGTCGTACTGGCGGTAACGGGCGTGGTAATTCAACTTATAAGCTTTGGTTCGTTTCCGGTTATTGCGTTTAGCTTAGCAAGCTCGTTTGCGCTTTATGGGTTAATTCGAAAGAAACTACCGGTCGATACCTT
The DNA here is from genome assembly GCF_044005875.1 of Pseudoalteromonas sp. XMcav1-K. Classification (NCBI taxonomy): domain Bacteria; kingdom Pseudomonadati; phylum Pseudomonadota; class Gammaproteobacteria; order Alteromonadales; family Pseudoalteromonadaceae; genus Pseudoalteromonas; species Pseudoalteromonas sp. XMcav1-K. Next base: position 50,982 of record NZ_JBIPJE010000040.1, read on the forward strand.
GCCTGGTTTGTTGATTGAATCGTTATTTATGTTGCCGGTAGCGCTAATTTATTGGTGGGGGTTGGACACACCAACCAGTGATTTAACCAGTAATAGCGTATCGCTTAATTTATTGTTAATTAGTGCAGGTATTGTGACTACGCTGCCGCTACTGTGTTTCACAGCGGCTGCGCGTCGTATTCAGTACTCAACTCTTGGTTTTTTCCAGTACATTGGGCCAAGTTTAATGTTTATTTTAGCAGTGCTGTTTTATGGTGAAACCTTTAGTGCTGACCGCATGGTAACGTTTGGTTTTATTTGGTCTGCACTTGCGTTATTTAGTTTTGATTCTTACCGTAACGCAAAGCGCGTAGCGGTTAACCCACAATAACGCGGTTTCTGCCTTGCTCTTTTGCTTGATACAGGCACAAATCAGCAAGCTTTAACACTTCGTCTGTACTCTGTGTATCTTTTACGGTAACCCCAATCGAAATGGTTACACAGAGTGTTTTACTGGCACAATCAATTTGCAGCTGGCTTACGGTTTCTCTAAATTGCTCAAGTAGTGCTTGATTGTCTTTGTGATTTTCATCTTTAAACAATACGGCAAACTCTTCACCACCTAGGCGAGCAACTAAGTGATCTTTGCCAAACATGGTATCAAATAAGCGTGATACTTCTTTTAGCACGATATCGCCAGCATCGTGGCCATAGTTATCGTTTACTGCTTTAAAATGGTCGATGTCGAGCATTGCTACTTGGTGTGCAAATTTTTGTCTTTTCAGTATGCTATTTGCTTGCTCAAAGAAGTATCGACGATTTGGCAGGCCTGTTAAATAATCCGAATTAGCCTGACGACGAATAGTGGCAATGTTTTCTTGCATATCTAAGTTTTGGCTTACGCGGCAATAAAACTCTTCTGGGTAAAACGGTTTTCGCAGGTAATCGTCAGCGCCATTTTTAAGAAAATTAGCCGATACGCGATTATCGTCGGTACCTGAAATACCAATAATTACTTTATCTTCAGAATTGAATTTTTCGCGAATTTTACGAGTTAAGGTAACACCGTCTATATTTGGCATTTCGTTGTCAGTAATAATGACTTTGATGTCATCGAACTGCTCAAGCTTTTCAAGTGCCGACATACCGTCTTCGGCTTCGGCTATTAAATATTTGTGTCTCAGCAAATAGCTTTTAATTAGTTTGCGCGTGTTTCTTGAGTCATCAACAATAAGTACACGCACGTTTTCATTGCGCGGCAAGCGTTTAAGCTGTGTTTCTAAGTAGGTATATGCTTGGCGACTTTCTTTAGTGATGTAATCAACAACTGGGTACTGCATTACAGTATCACGGGTTTTGTCGTCTAATTTCCCTGTCATTACAATCGTTGGGATTGATGCGCCAATCGTTAATGGAATGGCTTCACCATTTGATGCGTCGGGTAGAACATAATCAACTACAGCGCAAAAATATTCATTTACTTCAATTAAATTAATTGCAGCGGCAAGGCTATCGGCAATATCGACTTGATAGCCAATTCTAAGTGCAACATGACGTTGTATTTTAGAAATTGAGGGATTGTCTTCAATTAACAATAGTTTAGGCAGCACTGTACTTCATTATAGTTGTTTAAATTATAATTTTTAGTTTAGTGGTATAAACAAACTCTGTGAAGATATTTTGCTAATTTATTGTTCCTATACATAAACATGACAGCTAAATGTCACTTTTCTTAATGTGATTATTCTCGTTCAGGTGTTGTATTTGCTGGTGGGTGACAATTTGAATACAGAAAAATGAAAAAAAAGTTTCAAGTGTAATATTTCTGTCACGTATTGATGACACACTGCGCCTCGTTCAAATTGATTACAAATATATTTCACTCATTTAGAGGTTTTCACATGAAAAATGTTAAGGCTCCCCTTGCTTTATCTTTACTAGCTGCACTTTCAGCACCTGCAATGGCTGATGTAAACGTTTACGGTAAAGCGAATGTTACAGTACAAAATAGCGATGAAGGCGAAGGCTCTTTTACTGAAATTAAAAGCAACGCGTCTCGTTTTGGTGTAAAAGGCAGTGAGACACTTAGTGAAGAGTCAGGCTTAAAAGTTGTTTATAAGCTTGAGTGGCAAGTTGATATGTCAGATGCTTCAAACAGCAGTGATGACCATCTTAAGTCACGTAACCAGTACGTTGGTTTACAAGGCGGTTTTGGTGAAGTATTAATCGGTCGTAACGACACAGCATTAAAGCAATCACAAGGTAAACTAGACCTATTCAACGACCTTGAAGGCGATATCAAAAACGTATTCAAAGGTGAAAACCGTATGGGTGATTCAATTACTTATAAAACACCTAAGTTTAACGGTTTCCAAGTTATTGGTTCTGTAATTGCTGAAGATTCAGCTGACGCTGACAATGGTTACTCAGCAGCAGTAACCTATGGTGATAAAGGCCTTAAAAAATCTGCGATTTACGCATCTGTTGCGGTAGATAGCGAAGTAAAAGGTTATGACGTTGTTCGTGGTTCAATTCACGGTAAAGTAGCGGGCGTTAAACTAGGTGCAATGTACCAAACACAAGAAAAAATCGATGGCTCTGAGTCAGCAGATGGTTTCTTAGTTAATGCTGCATACAAAATTAACGACTACACATTAAAAGCACAATACCAAGTACTTGAGTTTGATGCGGATGCAGATGACAAAGTAGCAACGTCTGTTGGTGTTGATTACAAGCTTAACAAAAACGCTAAGCTATTCGCTTTCTACACTAAGCAAGAGAAAGACGAAACTACAGATAACGATTACCTAGCGATTGGTATGGAATACAAGTTCTAATCGAGCTTATATTGCTAACACTAGGGTCTGTTGACCTTTCAAGTTCGTTTTTGCAGCAGTTTGATAGGGTTTTATACAAGGCAGAGGCTGCGTGGCATAGTTATTCTATGTGAGCCAGCCGATAACACAGTAGAAAAGCCAATCAAGCGCTGCCGAACGGTTCTTTTGAGCGCACTTTTCTCATTGTTGCTCG